>CALDHF010000241.1 GCA_937941595.1 uncultured Acaryochloris sp.
TTCGGGAGCTCTTGGATGGCGAGGTGCACCCTAGTGCGATCAAGGATAGAGTGGTGCTAGTGGGTGTGCAGTCCAGCGGTTCGGGAGATTTCTGGACAACCCCTTTTGGTGCGGGTCCTACCCAAAAGGTTGCAGGGGTATTTGTCCAAGCCCATATGTTAAGTCAGGTAATCAGTGCAGTAGAGGATCAACGTCCCTGTTTATGGATGTTGCCATTATGGGCAGAGTCTCTTTGGATAGGGTGTTGGGCGATTGTAGGAGGAACTTTAGCACTTGTTTTTCGACTAACGATCCGTTTAGGTATAGTCAATATCTTGGCGACGAGCCTGTTGGTTGGCACATGCTTTTGGGGTTTGGTCCAAGGGGCTTGGATACCATTAATCCCTGCACTTTTCGCTTTTATACTTACAAATTTGGTGGTACTTTTAGTGCGTGCTCAACGGATTGATCAGGATCATCATAGCTATGTAATTTCAGCCGAATCATAATCTCGAGCAAGGGAGATTTAGAGAATGCTAACTTTAAAAAATTCTTTTCGTTCAGTCGTCAATACAGTCCTATTGGCAACTTTGAGTGTGTCTAGCACGATGGTTCACCCTCTGCTAGCCCAGGAACTAATATCGATGCATGGGCTACATCAGAAGACCAATTTGAAGTTGCCGACGACTCAAGATCCCGGTGCACCCATTGGTCGCCGAGAAGGGGGAAGCAGCCGACGCTTATGCAAAAGTGAAGCAGAAGTTATGGAGGGCCATTGTCTAACGGCAAGACTGACGGCTCTAGTACCTGAGACCCCTATATCTCCAGATAAAAAGCAGGTTTGGGGTTGGACAACGGCTGAGCATCCAGAATTTTTCTTCTATCTGTCTAAATTTCGTAATCCTCAAAACAAACAAGCCACGCAATTACCCATTGAGTTTGTACTGATAGATGAAAACGATCAGTATGTTTACCAGACCGAATTTGTCTTGCCTTTAAGGGAAGGTGGCATTATTCGGTTACCGATACCGACATCCCGCCCTCCTTTAGAGGTCGATAAACGATATACATGGACCCTTAATACCCGTTTCAACCAAAATGAGCGGAATTTTGTCCAAGGCTCTATTTATCGGAAGCGTTTAACATCTGAACGACGGCAACAACTACAGGCTGCAGCGCCTCTCAAACGGCTGGAAATCCTTTTGCAGGAAGGTCTATGGTTTGATGCTGTTTCTACATTAGTGGACTTGAAGGAGACCGATCCGTTGGATCTGAAATTGAAGTCTATGTGGAAACATGTTCTCCATGATATTAATTTGCAAGAACTGGCGGCTAAACCTTTTTTGTCCTGTTGTACACCAGAACCTCAGGCGTCTGTCAAAGAATCCAGGAAACCCTAAACTTACTAGAAGAATGAGCATTCAGGGTTACCACGAATCCTGACCTCAAGTTGTTGTCTCGGCCTTTGCCTCAGGGTGAGGGGAGAGTAACTCTTGTGCAAACTGATAGAGTTCTGAGTCAGTCTGTTCTTTGAACAGGCGATCTTTGAGATCCATGAGTCCTGTAGACAGTTCTTCAGCCTGGTCGCAGTAATGGGTGTTGGCTGCCAATAGATCGGTAAAGACTAACCGTTCAATTTCGTGACGGGAAGGAAGTTCTTCTTGATCACTGATATAGGTGTGATACTCGACTCCGGTGACATCATACTTAATCAGCATGATCAAGGCTTGGCTGAGGGTATGGAGTTGCGATCGCAATTCCCTCACATTTAAGTCTGATCGCTCGAACCCAATCGTACCTTGAATTCGCAGCTCCACAATGGCATCTGCGGTTGTGCCTTTTTTCGATGCAGTTTTGACAGTTGAGATCGCAGCCGCCTCCAACTCTGCTGCTGTTTGTTTGGGATCGGTTTTCAATGTCAATCTGACAATCGGACGTTGATAATAATCCGACTTGAGATCAGCCTCAATCCCTTTTTTAGTCAGGTTGACTAAGAAGACCCCCCGAGGATTTTGGGCCTGATTCTCAATCACACTATTGGCTTCAATCGACCCCGGATTATAGATCCAGCTCTCAGCCGTATAGCTGCGGTGAATATGGCCCAATGCCAAGTAATCTACTCCTGCTGTCAGCAATGGGGAAAAATCTTGATACCGCAATGCCCCACTATATCGGGAGACATGGCCCTCTAACCCGTGATGAAACATCATCACCGTTTGTTCCGGTCCCGGCGGTAACTGTTCAATTTGAGCAGCTAAACCTTGAATAGCCTGAGGGGCAGCCGCCCCATACCAGCGAGACCCAATCACGCGAACCCCACACTTTAGATCGATGTATCCTCCGCGCCGGGTCTCAGGATCCCAAGACTCCAAATATTCTTCCGTATTGGGTTCTAACAAGATCACTCGACCCCAATCCGCTAAATATCGCAACCAGCTGGTTTGGGTACCATAGGGACGATAATCATGATTCCCTTCAATGGCAAATACCGGAATGCCTACATCTAGGAGGCGATCCAGACAGAGTTGGGCTTGGTTCAAAATCGCCGGCAGCACCTGACGATGCTCAAAGAGATCCCCCACAATCAGGACAAAATCGACCTGGGGTTCGATGGCATAGCGTTCTAAGGCATCACTAAAGGCTCGGTAAAAATCTTTGGTGCGCTCTGGTGAATCATACTTGGTGTACCCCAAATGCACATCAGCAATATGGAGGAAATGAGGCATAAGGCTCAAACCAATAACAGCAAACTTCAGTTAGTGGCAATCTACTGCTTCCCAACCTATAACGGGTATCTCGAACTCAGGTTACTAACACTGTTATATGATGCTCAGAGTCTTACCTGATGAACTTGGCAACTCTTTTCGTAAGGCAATGCCCATCACGATGAGACCAGGTCACTAATAGATAAACCAAAATTTCTAAATTCTCTCTGAAAGTATAGAGGAAGAGAATAAACAGGACACTAAATCCAGGGCCTGTAACCTTTGGGAACTGGGACTTATCAAATAAAATAACAGCAATCCCAGGCCTTATGGCCTCTAACCGTAAAACTTTCACGAAAGTCTGCACTGTCAATAGGGCACTCTAACCTAGGGCAGTTCAACTTTTCTCAAAAAATGTTGCTTTTGATCCGAAGTTCCCCCATGACCTGTTTCGTGGTAGATCATCTCTCATGCTCTCCGTCTTGGCGACATTATGTGTAGGCTGTCAAACTGACCTGATCTTTTCGGGTGCATTGGCCTCATACACCTTTCACGATGCTGAAACGGTACAGACTCTTGTACCGTTTCAACCTGTCCTAATCGCAGGTCCCTATGATTTGAACCCAGGCTTGTATCGGTCCACCCAGCCTGGGAGACTGAAGCCACACGCTGAAGGCAGGCAACAACTGCCCCTCTCCCCTCCCGCTTTGCCAACTGTTACGCCGATCAGCCCCCCCGCACAGGGACCTAAAGGGGGGGTAGCTTCCCCACCCATTGCTCAAGAATCTTACACTGTCCAACAGGAAAGCCTGTCACAACCGGCTTACTTCCCAGCACTGCCAACCTCGCCGTTGCTGTTCATTAGTCCGGCAGCCCGGCCATCAGGTCCAACTCCACGACCATCAGGTCCAGCTCCGCAGCTATCGGGTGGTCCAGCTCCACGACCATCAGGTCCAGCTCCGCAGCCATCGGGTTCAGCTCCACGACCATCGCAACCCTTCGCGACTTCTGATTCACCCCAGCCACGACCTGAAGTGAGCCCAGGTGATTTAGCAACACCTATTAAAAGAACATCGACCTACAGTCCTGCCGTGCGAACGTCGGGTCCCAGACTTCTCTTACCACGAGTGCCAGAAGCGCCAAAGAGTCCCATCTGGACGAAATCTCATCAGCGTAGCTCCCCCACTAGTAGTTCTGTTGAGCAAGCAGTACCCCGCCTTCGGTCCTTACCTGCACCCCCTTATCCGCAAAATATTTCTCCAACTTCTCAGCCAGGCTTGGTAAAAAGTGACCCATCGTCAATACCAACACCCGCTCAACCCCTAGTAACACCTGCCGATATTTCAACACAGAAACCCAAATCTGGACCGCCCAAACGTTTACCCACTGACATCGCCCCCTTAGGCGCTATCGATGATCCTAAAAGATCATTTATTGTCTTAGAAAGTTTTACAACAGACTTCAATCTGGACTTTGATGAATTTGGAAAAGAAAACCTAGAAATTGGAGAAATTGTCTCGTTTCGAATCCGAAATGGAGATCAAGTTACGTTTACAACGGGTTTGAACACCTATCGGCAAGATAATATCGAATCTGTGAAGAATATTCCACTTATTCTGGGATGGGAAACGCAAGCAGGGGATGTCACCGTCAATGTGGCGGCTGGTGCTGAGGTCTTTAACCGATTGGACCCTCAGCCCACCTTTAAGGTGGGGGCAAAAACGTCTCTGTTCGGGGAAGTTCTCGTGTCTGGAGAAGTTGAGCACGGTCCTTATAAATTCAATGCCACGACACTAGAAAATGAAATTAGCTACTGGCGGATTCGTCCCGGCGTATTTTGGCAGATTGACAGTAAAACTTCGTTCCTTGGACTATTCCAAGCTGGCTTTTTCAATGATGGGAACCAAGAGATCCAGTCCTTCAGTCGATTGGAACGAAAAATAGGTCCATTTTCGGTCGCAGCGAACCTATTTACCTGGAACGTTGCTGAAGATCTCGAAGCCCAGAGTGGTTACTTTTCTCCTCTCAGTTTCTTGAACTATAACGCCGAAATTGGCTGGAAAGGCAGAATCTTTGATCCGTTATCCTGTCAATTTGCTGCCTCTATTGGGAACCAGGTGCTAAATGGGAGTAAAAGTACAGGTCGAGGTTTACAAGCAAAATGTACAGCTTCTTTAGCCGATAACATTAATCTTGATTTTGGCTATGCTCTTACCAATATTCTTTCCAGTGGCTCGGGTGCAAGTAATAGTCATATTTTTACTGGACAGTTTCAAATAGATTTTTAATTTTTTCGGACTGTTAAATTAATTTGTAAGTTGGGAATCCTAGAGCAAATAAGTTTCTTCTCACTAAATAAAGTGTATTCTTACTGACTACTGTTGATTTCTTTTTCTAGTTTCGAGAAATAAAGAAAATTTTTACTAGTTTGTTATCCTAAGCCTCTATCAACATTCTCCAAGTCCTGACTAATGCAAATGGGAAGCAATGAAGTCTAATTTTGAAATGCCACCTAAGAAACTTGCCTGTCTCACCTATTTAGGTGGAGTGGTTACAGCTGTTGCTGCGATCGCAGGTTTAGAAATGCTGACGGGCAATCTTTCTCAAAAGACTGCTAAAGAGTCAACACCAACTACCCCAACAGCAGCCAGCCCTGCTCAATCTGATACGACCCAATCTGAGCCACAACAGTCGAAACCGAAAGCGAAACATGAGAAACCTGATTCAAGATCAATTAAATTCCCAGGTACCCGGGTAAGTAAACAAGACATTGCCAAAACAACTACGCCCTATATCCCAAACCATATTGGCAAACTGACTACTGATGAGCTAGCAGTTGCGAAGAAAGCTTGGAGCTATTTTGAAACCAATATAAATCCTGAGACGGGTCTGGTAAATTCTGTAGATCAATTTCAATCTGTGACCCTTTGGGATCAGAGTGCTGCCATGGCTGCTTTGGTAAGTGCTAAAGAGTTGGATCTGGTTTCTGAGAAGGAATTCAAAGAGTCCATGGACAAGATGTTGAGCACTTTAGCGAAGCTCGAACTGTATAAAGGTGAGTTACCTAATAAGGTATATAACTCTCAGTCCTTGATGCCTGTAAGTTATGGCCAACTCGATAAGCGGGAAGAAATTGGTTGGTCAGCCATTGACCTTGGGCGACTTGCCCTATGGCTGAAAATTATTGCTGCGAAGTATCCTGAATTTGAACCCCAAACCCAGGCAGTATGGAAAGCGTGGAATGTCAAACGTTTGACGAAAAATGGCCAAATGTATGGCACCAGTATTAAGGATGGTCAAGAGCAATACAACCAAGAGGGGCGCTTAGGGTATGAAGATTATGCAGCCTATGGTTTGAAACTTTGGGGGCTAAAAGTCGATAAGGCTCTCGACTATGAGAACAAATCTGCCTTCGTCGAGCTCTATGGTCATAGTATTCCGTTTGATATTCGCGATCGCGAAAATTCTGAGGCAAATAACTACGTTTTAAGTGAACCTTTTTTCCTCGATGGCATCGAAACAGGCTTTAAGGCACTCCCTAAAGCTTATGCAGACCGGATGTTAGCTGCTCAGGAATCCCGTTACAAAACTACCAAGCAATTAACAGCCATTACTGAAGATAATTTGGACCGAGAACCCTATTTTGTTTACAACACCCTATATGTGAATGGTAAACCCTGGGCAACAATTAGTGATACCGGAGAAAATTATAATCATCTTCGCTTTGTAAGTACCAAAGCTGCTATCGGTTGGCATGTGCTTTACAACTCAAATTACACTAAAAAATTATTTGCTTTTGTGCAAGAAAAAGTTGGGTCGGAAAAAGGTTGGTACAGTGGTTTTTATGAAACCTTAGATGAGCCTAATGCCGTATTGACAGCTAACAATAATGGCATTATCTTAGAGTGCTTATTATTCAAGAAGGTTGGCAAGCCTCTAGCCGTTTGGGCTGGCGTGTCCGAGCTGGGAGCCTAATAGGAATTAGCCCTATTTCCCTGCTTATCCATAACAGGGTTTGTATTTCTTTTGCATTTTTTGATTGGGGCCATCCTACCTGATGAAGCGACGTCGTCCTCTACCGATAGTTAGACTGGTTGCCTGGTTAGCAATTGGTATCTTTTCTCCTCCTTTGTGGCTACCTTTCACCACAGAGAAGGTTGCCTATGCCCAAGAAGCTAATGAATGTGGGGCGATTACGAATCCTCTTACGCCAGAAGAAGAAACTTACGCTCGCACAGCTTGGCAATATTTCATCAATAACTATCAAGAATCAACAGGATTTACGAATTCATCGGGTGGATACCCCTCCGGCACTTTGTGGGATATGGGGAACTATCTCATGGCCCTCAATGCGGCTCGGTGGATGAACTTAATTGATCAAGGCGAGTTTGACCAAAAGTTGAATAAGTTTTTATCCTCTCTCGCTGGGTTGAGATTATTTGAAGATAGCTTGCCGAATAAGGTCTATAACGCGGCCGATGGGGCGATGGTGGATTACGGCAACAACCCTATTGAGCGAGGGATTGGCTGGTCTGCCCTAGATATTGGTCGCATTCTAGCGGCATTTCATGTTTTGCGCACCTGTCATCCCCAATATGCAGACTGGTTGAAATCTGTTGTCGATGGTTGGGCGGTTGATCGTTCCGTTCAAGATGGTTATATGTTTGGGGCCACAGTTTTGGAGGATGGACAGACCTTACCAGTGCAGGAAGGTCGGCTCGGATATGAAGAGTATGCATCGAGAGGATATCAACTGTGGAACTTCGATGTCCCGAAAGCGTTGTCTTTTGAACCCTTCAAAATGGTCGAAATCTACGGGGTGCAAATTCCAGTTGATACCCGCAACTATCAAGACACCAATGCCAACAACTATGTGGTAAGTGAGTCCTATATCCTAGACGGTATTGAATTTGGCTTCTTGGGCGACCAAATGCGAGACTTTGCAGCCCGAGTGTTTGAAGTGCAGAAGCGGCGCTTTCAGGCTACTGGTCAATTAACCGCAGTTACGGAAGATAACATTGATGGCCCGCCCTACTTCTTATACAACACTGTTTTTTCGAATGGTGTGGCTTGGGCAACGATCACGGAAAAGAACGAATTACACCCCGAAAAACGCAGTATTAGTACGAAGGCAGCATTTGGTTGGCGTTATATTTTCCCAGATGATCCCTATGCTCAACAACTATTTGAAGTTGCCAAAGGCTTAATGAGTCCTGATGGAGGAGGCTTTTTTGCTGGCTTATATGAGGAGACCCAACAACCCAATCAATCCCTAACTGGAAACACGAACGGGCTGATTATGGAAATCCTCTACTATAAGGC
>CALDHF010000242.1 GCA_937941595.1 uncultured Acaryochloris sp.
TGCCCTTGATCGAGCAACAGCTGAGTGCCCCCTCTGACTGGCCCTTTCCGAATTGGCAGCCTCAAGACTCATCCCAGGAAGTGACCTTATCAGGAATGCGCATGGAATTGCGTTGCGATCGCTTATTGATTCATGCCCAAGTACAGCATCCCTCTCAGCCACAATCCCAAGCCATTGTATTAGAAACAGGGCTAGAGCTAGTAAATCCCCACGAATTGAGACTTGCTCAACCCCGAGGATTTTATCCCCCTGAAAATCACCCCATTCCTCTAACACAACTGAGCCACTTTGGCTTTGATTTAGGACCAGATGTGCGCCTAACTTTGTTGCAGATTTCAGCCGAGGCCATTCTTTGCCAGGGAAAAATCAAAATTATGCCTGTCCAAGCTGAGGAATCAGCCCTAGACTGAGGATAAGGTATCCCAAAAAAGAGAGTTAAATATGACCTACTGTCTGGGAATCATCACCCGCTACGGGCTGATTATGGCAGCGGATTCCCGCACCAATGCAGGGGTCGATTACGTTTCTACGGCCCAAAAGCTATTTGACTTATCCCAACCGGGAGAACGGGTTTTACTCGTCTGTACGGCGGGGAATTTATCCATGACCCAAAATGTATTGACGTTAATTCGACGGGATCGCAAATCGGCAGTCAAGGGCAATATCAACGAACTCACCACCATGTATGACATTGCCAATTATTTTGGCAATAAAACCCGCCAAGTCATCGAACAACACCAGGATTGGCTGCAAAAAGACAACATCAGTGCCAACTGTAGTTTTTTGGTTGGTGGTCAGATCAAAGGAGAATTGCCAGAACTCTATATGGTCTATAGCCAAGGTAATTTCCTGCGGGCCACTCGTGACTCTCCTTTTCTCCAAATTGGTGAAATTAAGTATGGCAAACCCATTCTTGATCGGATCATTAATTATGAAGAGACATCCTTGGATTCAGCCGCCGAATGTGCCCTGCTCTCCCTAGATTCCACCATGAAATCCAATATTTCTGTGGGTCCCCCTATTAATATGGCGATGTACGAGACCGATACTTTCAAACTGGGATATCGGCTGAAATTAGAGCGCGGTGATCCTTATCTGCTAAAGTTGCGGAAATCCTGGGAAACCTCTTTGAGGCAGGCCTTTAAAAAACTGCCTCGCCCAGATTGGCAAGGCAACGACGATCAAGCTCAAGATAACCATTTGGTAATGACAGATATATTGCCCTGATTGAGTTCGCGGGTCAGAAAACAATTAGGATTTATTCGTCAGTTTGAAAGAGGTTAGAAACTGAGTCGCCTTCTCATCAAAAGGTTTCCCGGTATTTTCGCCCATGGCCAGCACTTGATAAAGGCGATTGTCAGAAAAGCAAAATTTCCCAGCCATAGAGGCATCTTTAGATTTATATTTACCTGTCGCCTTAAATTCGCGGCAAGAAACACCGTTGACTTCGGTTTCCTTCTCATCACTGACTTTGCCTTTAATACTGGAGGTAACGGCCCCTTTGATAGCAGATGACATCAGGGTTTGGATAGGAACGGGAAGTTTCTTGTCCCCAGGGAATTGAATAAAGGCAACCATAAATGCTTCTTTGCCTAAATCTAGCTGTGCAACCTCCATGTCGAGCTGTTTACCAGTGAGTCCTGGTAACTGTTTGGTCTCCTCCTTAGGGACACCAGGCATTGAAATGGAATACTTTCCTGCCGTAGAAGAGTAGTCTTGCCAAGATGTGGTGAAGCTGCTGCAAGCACTGACTGTTAGGACCGTCATCCCCCCTAGCAATGTAAGAGTAGTCAAGGCAGGCTGTTTAGTAATCATGCAAAAAATATCCCCCGAAGTTTTGAGCAGTCGCTCGTTGTCATTCAGTATGACCTTTTGGCCCGAGGAACCTAACAGAATACTCAGATTGATATTGAGAGGAACCTTGCAGAATACTCAGATTGATATTGAATGGACATTAACGGTATAGGTTAAGGTGGGCTGACTTGCTCTGCCATTGAGCCCTCCAACAATGGGAGTGGTGTGTTGAGGCCAAGCACTGGCCACTAGAGCGACATGGCGATCACAAACCACTAAGCCCATTGTCGGATCATAGCCACGCCAGCCTGCACCGGGTAAATAAACTTCGGCCCAGGCATGTAAAGCTTGCTCATGGTCCGGGTCCCCCGCTTCATAGCCACTGACAAAACGGGCGGCTAAGCCCATCCCCCGACAGGCAGCGATAAATAACATGACAAAGTCCCGGCAGGTACCCTGTTTTTGGGCCCAAGTCATCCAAGGGGGGAAGGGCTGACCTGTTTCTCGGATTTGGTACTTGCAGTTTTGATGAATCTGCTGATTGAGGGTGGTTAGAAACTCTAGGACATTCCCATCTACATCCAAGGCAATCTTTTGGGCAAGTTGCGTGGCTATAGTATCTCTGTCTTGGTAGACATAGGGGTGGAGCATCGCCTGGAGAGAGCTGGGATAGTCAAGAGGGAAATGCGTGGCCCCAGATTCTAGGAGAAAGTTAAAGGGATTCGTGCACAAGGTCAGGACTTCGGAAGTCGCTGTCACTTGCAGGGTCGTTAGGGTCATCTCTGGCCACCAGCAGCGCACCGTGGCATTGCCATCCGTATCTAGTATTGGGTTTATCCCGGGAGGCTGAGGATCAATTGCTAGGGCGAAATTCAGAACTTGTTGTTCTGCTGTAGACCGGGGACGAAGTCGCAATACGTGAGGACCCAGAACAACCGCCTGGGGATAAGTGTAGGTGGTGGTATGGACAATATTGAAATGCACAAGAAGTAGGACTGCGACTGTGTTTGCATCAGGGGCTGTACGGGCTGTCGATCCAGAAAGGTGTTGTAGATTTCCTGATCGACTTGATTGATTTGTTGTTCTAACCGATCTAGGAACTGATGCATGCCGCTATCAATAATCTCCTCCACTGTTAAATACTCTAGCTCCGAGCGCAGCCGACCGATGGATCGTTCGGCTGGATTGCGCCAGGTCCCCATAGGACTACCTGAAATCAGATGGAGGGATCGTTCTACCTGGACCGCGCAAAACCGAATAGACCGGGGAAAATCTGTGTCTAGAATCAAGAAATCTGCAACCTCAGCCGGGGTAATCAAGTGACGTTCGCTGCGTTTCCGATACATTTGATAGGCACTGGTGGACTTTAACAAAGCAATCCAGCCCAGTTCATCAATCGGGGTGCCTACGTCGCGCACAGAAGGCAACAGCATGAAATATTTCACATCCAGAATGCGGGAGGTTTTATCGGCTCGCTCTAATAGGCGTCCAATTTGGCCAAAATGCCACCCCTCATTATGGGAAATTGTCGCATCCATAATGCCTGCAAACAGATGACTGGCTTGCCGGACTTCTTCTAAGAATTGATTGAGTTCAGCTAAGGTGAGATCGTTGGCGGTGTTGGCCACGAGTAAGTAAAAGGCATTGACGTGCTGCCACATTTCTGTGGAAATGACTTCCCGGACAGAACGAGCGTTCTCCCTGGCCCTCTGCAAGCACGAAATCAAAGAGTTCGGATAGGTTTGATCAAAGGCCAGGAACTGAATGACGTTGTCAGCATTGGCCTCACCATAGTGTTTTTCGAAAAAGTCTTTGTCCCCTGTGGTGGCCACTAAGGGCTGCCACTGTTGTTGAACACGGGTGGGCAGATCCAGAATTAAATTGAGATTGACTTCTAAGAACCGGGCAACATTTTCAGCCCGCTCGATATAGCGATTGAGCCAATAGATAGAATCGGCAACACGACTAAGCATTTTCTTCCTGGCACAACACCCATGTATCTTTCGACCCCCCGCCTTGAGACGAATTCACCACTAACGATCCTTTTTTTAAGGCGACACGGGTTAACCCGCCGGGATGAATGTAAATATCCTGACCGTAGAGGATATAGGGACGTAAATCAACATGACATCCGTAAAACTCGTCTTCTAGAATGGTGGGCACTCTGGAGAGACAGAGGGTCGGTTGGGCAATATAGTTGCGGGGATTGGCTTGGATGCGTTGGGCAAATTCTTGACGTTCGGCTGCTGTGGATTGGGAGCCAATCAGCATGCCATAGCCTCCAGATTCGTTGGCGGCTTTGACCACGAGCTGCTCTAAGTTCGCGAGGACATGCTGAAGCTGCTGCTCTTCCCAACAGAGGTAGGTGGGGACGTTGGCTAAGATGGGATCTTCCCCTAGATAGTATTGAATCATTTTGGGCACGTAGGCATAGATGACCTTATCGTCAGCGATACCAGTGCCAGGAGCATTTGCGATCGCAACTCGTCCGGCCCGATACACCTCCATTAATCCCGGTATACCGAGGGTAGAGTCTGACCGAAAGGTGGTGGGATCCATGAAATCATCATCTAGGCGACGATAAATAACGTCTACCTGCTGTAACCCTTTAGTGGTCTGCATTTGCAAATAGCCATCCGCCACTACCAGATCGCGCCCCTCGACCAGTTCAATCCCCATTTGCTGAGCCAGATAGGAATGTTCAAAGTAAGCAGAATTATAAATACCAGGCGTTAAGACCACCACAGTCGGATGGCTGATATTGTCAGGCGCAAGATGCATTAAAGTGGCCAGTAAGTGGCTCGGATATTCATCCACTGGCTGAATCGGAATTTCTCGAAAAATTTGGGGAAAGGTGCTTTTCATCACCTGGCGATTTTCCAAGACATAGGAAATCCCCGAAGGACAGCGGAGGTTATCTTCGAGCACATACCATTCGCCATCGAGATCACGAACTAAATCCGTACCCGTAATATGACACCAAACCCCTTTAGCGGGATTCAGCCCCTGGCAGGGGGGTAAATATCCTGTAGCTGAGTAAATCAGCTCTTCTGGAATAATTTTGTCTTTGAGGATTTTTTGCTGATGATAAACATCATCAATGAACAAATTCAGGGCGTGGATCCGCTGTTTAAGCCCTCGCTCCAAATAATGCCAGTCTTGAGCAGATATCACTCGGGGAATCACATCAAAGGGAAAGATTTTCTCTGTCCCATCTGATTCGCCGTAGACATTAAAGGTAGCGCCTAACTTGCATAGCGCTTCCTGGGCCGCCCGTTGGCGTTGCAGAAGCTCTCCATCCGGCAATCCGTGGATTTTGTCTACTAGAACTTGTCCTTGGGAACGGGGCTGTTGCGGACTTTTAAAAAGCTCATCGTAGAATTGATCAGGGTCATAGGTATCAAAGCGCACGGTTACCCTACCAGCTATTGCATTTGCGTATCTTACTGGGAACTTGCTACCCCTAAACTGTATGCCTTGATACCTTACCTATTTGCAGGCTTGAATGTGCTTACAGATACTCTATGAGCGATCTGAGATGCCTGTCCCCATGTTTTAGGCTGCGGATTGGGCGTTGCCTTCAAATCGAATGATGTCATCATCTTCCAAATACTCACCATTCTGGACCTCGATTAAGGTGAGCGGTACAACGCCAGGATTATACAACTTATGAATTGTATGACGGGGGATATAACTGGATTGATTGGGACTCAATAAAAACTGTTCATCACCACATGTAACCTGAACGATGCCTGCTACCACAATCCAATGTTCACTCCGATGATAATGGAGCTGCGCCCCTAGGCCATGTCCGGGTTTCACTTGTAGGCGTTTAATTTTGTATCCTGGCCCCTCATCTAGGATATCGAATGTTCCCCAAGGTCGCTGGTTTAGATCTTCATCATTGCTAATATCAACAACTTTTTCCAGGGTTTGGGATGCAGACATAATAGTTGCTCTCGCTCGTAGAGGTTTATAATTCTGGTCTTGTTCTGAATGTTCTTGAGGTGTGTTACGACTCCAAGAAACATTTGTAAAAAAGGAATATCAAAGTGTGGTCACTGCACTGTGATCAAGAGTGCCCTAAATCCCTGTCTTTACTTGCATCGACTTGATATTAATTCTGCTGCTGTATGAAAACTTAACTTTGGATGAAATCATTGTTTCTTAGGCTGCTCTCAGACGAGTTGAGAATAGACTGAGTAACATCGATACAGCGATGTAGGGGACAAGGCTTTCGTGGAGACTCAGCAATCCATTCATCAGGAGTTGGTATTAATTGGTGGCGGGCATAGTCATGCGATCGCACTCCGGAACTTCGCTATGAATCCCTTGCCCGGCGTCCGCATTACCCTGATTAGCGAACAGTCCAATACTCCCTACTCCGGCATGTTGCCAGGCCATGTCGCGGGTCACTATACCTATGAAGACTGCCATATCGATTTGCGGTTAGTCACCCAAGCTGCCCAAGCCCAGCTTTATGTGGATCGGGCCGTTGGCTTAGATTTAGAGCGAAACCGGGTGATCTGTGCCCAGCATCCTCCCGTCCGGTTTGATGCCCTGTCTATTGATATTGGCAGTACGCCAGAGCTACCGGACGTGCCTGGGATTCTGGACTACAGTGTGCCCGTCAAGCCCTGGCGCTTTTTTTTGCAACAGTGGCAGCAGGTGATCGCACAGGTCCAACAGCATCCTGAACAGCCCATCAGTATTGGCGTTGTCGGCGGGGGCGCGGGCGGGGTAGAACTGGTCTTAACCATTCAGCATCAACTGCTAAAAATCCTAGAGGCCGCCGCGCAGCCCTTATCCAACTTGACGATGCACCTATTTCATCGGGGCACGCGGGTGATGACTGGGCATAATGCCCGGATCCGCGATCGCTTTCATCAAATCCTGACGAACCAAGGGATTAACTTATACCTAAAAGAAACCGTATTGCAGGTAGGAGAAAGCAAAATCCTCTGTGAGTCTGGGTTACAGGTAGAGTGCAATCCTATTTTTTGGGTGACACGGGCTTCTGCACCTCATTGGCCTCGACAATCTGGTATCGCCACGGATGATCGAGGGTTTATTCAGGTAGGTCCGACCCTACAATCCCTGTCTCATCCTCATGTGTTTGCGGCGGGAGATATTGCGGCCATGGTGATGTCGCCGCGCCCCAAGGCGGGAGTGTTTGCAGTCCGTCAGGGGAAGCCTTTGGCAGAAAATTTACGGCGATTTTTACGGGGTGAATTCCTGCAAACCTACAAACCCCAATCTCGGTTTTTGAGCTTGATCAGCACGGGCGATCGCAAAGCCATTATGTCCTGGGGGTCGTTGCCGTTGGGCAATGAATCTGCCTGGCTCTGGCGCTGGAAAGATAGCATCGATCGCAAGTTTATGGATCAGTTCCGGGAATTTCCCACCATGCCCCCGGTATCTTCTGAGGCTGGGTCAGAACCAGCTCCCCCCATGCAATGTGCAGGCTGTGGGTCCAAGGTGGGTAGTTCAGTCCTAGAACAGACCCTATCCCGCTTACGACAAGACTATCCGCCCATTCGTCAAGATATTCTGGTGGGATTGTCGGGCGCAGATGATGCCGCAGTGGTCGAAGTCCCCTACGACCAAGTGATGGTGCATACCCTCGATTACTTCCGTAGCCTGATTAATGACCCGTTTGTATTGGGTCAAATTTGTGCCCATCACAGTCTCAGCGATTTATTTGCCATGGGAGCCACCCCCCAATCGGCGCTGGCCATAGCAACCCTCCCCTACGGCACTGATGCTGTTCTATCGGAAACCCTATATCACTTATTAGCTGGAGCAACCCAGGTTTTGCAGCAGGCGGGGGCAGAGTTGGTGGGTGGACACACAACGGAGGGATCTGAACTCGCGTTGGGCTTGGCTTGTAACGGCTTAGCGTATCGCAACCGGATTCTCTCTAAACAAGGGATACAACCCGATCAAGTCCTGATTCTGACTAAACCCTTAGGGTCGGGGTTGATTTTCGCGGCGGCGATGCGACAAAAAGCCCGAGATATTAGGATTGATGAGGCAATTCAGGTAATGCTGCAATCCAATCAGGCGGCAGCCCAATGTTTTATAGAACATCAAGCGACGGCCTGCACGGATATCACTGGGTTTGGGCTTTTTGGTCACCTCTCCGAAATGTTGCGGTCTTCTTCGGTTCAAGTCCAACTAGATGTGGATTCAATTCCTTTAATGACTGGTGTGCCTGAAATCTTGGCCCAGAATATTCATAGCTCTCTTTATCCCCAAAATTTAAAAGCTGGCAATTGGGTAGAAAATAAAGCCCAAGCTCAGACACATCCCCGATGGCCAATACTATTCGACCCTCAAACCTCTGGAGGACTGTTAGCGGCAGTCCCACAAGGAAAAGCTAACATTTGCTTAAAGCGCTTACATCAACTGGGCCACAATCAAAGCTCTATTATTGGAGGCTCTATCACTCTCCATGAGAAAAATTCAGATAGTCAGCACAAGCCAATTGTCATTGACTGATCGTGGTTGGTTTTACAAAATCAATGCAACGTCCTGGAAGGGTTCACCCTCATCACGCTGCGAGATTTGGATAAAGACCTTGTGATCAAGCTTATTGAGAAAATGAATGAGCCTCCCCTCAGAAAAAAGATGATATTTCCCTAGCATCAAATTCGACACCTCAGGCTGCTTGATATCCAGCAACTCGGCAACTTCAAGTTGCTTGAGGTTACGATCTTTCAGGATTTGTCGGACTGAATATCCCGTCAGTAATTCATCGGCTGCGCCCAAGCCCACATCAGCAAAGACATTCCCACTACTTTCAGTATAGTTATGGGGTCCAGATACACCCATAAATAGGTCTCCTGCTCTATCTCTATCGCTAGTTCATCGCGACTCTAAATCAAATAAATATCTTTCTGTGCCGTCTTAATACCCTTGAGAGATTTTTTACGTCCCTTACCCAATTTGGATAAGGGAGAAAGTTTGCAAAGCGCATCTAGCACCCCTCTGCCAAAACAGGAAGCAGGGTTGGGGGAGAGGACCAAACCCTGCATGGAGTATTTGATCGTTAGAGATAAATACTTGATTTAAATGCAAATATTGTGAATATCAAATTTTCTCAGTGCACAGATTTGTTTCGAGTTTTATTGAAGAAAAAAACGAATATAGTGGCCTAAGAATGTTTTTTCGCTGTATCTGATATCTCTCCTTCAACAGATGACAAGATACCTACATATTCCTTAGTTTCTTCTAAAGCTAAAAACATCGTAACTAGCTTCTCTTGAGTCTTTAGGATTGTCTCTGCCCATTGCTCTTGCTGAGCAGTAAGAGAAGACATTTTGCTTTGAGCTTCTTGCAACACCTGCGTTTCAATGCGGTCAGTTAAGATTGTACGCCGCAGCAAAAATAGGATCAGGACAAGTGCTGCTAGAAAAGCAGGAAAAAGGAAATTAATTGACACGGCTTCGTTCGCAGTCATAATACCCTTCCTTATAAGTATGGATAAACATTACTCCTATTAATGGGTTACCACTTTATGAAATCAACTGTAAAGCGTCTCTCCATAAACATTTTTATAGCGGACACACTAGCTCAACAAAAAGAGATCACACTCTCAGCTTGTCGTTCTATTCCCTTGGCAGCCAAAATATTGCTCCGTTGAGACCATTGTGACGTTGCAAATTAGATAGACTAACGCCAACCTTCTCTCGACATCAGATCTTGACTCGATTGAGGTATTTGTGAATGGAGAGCAAGGTGTTACTGAGGATCCAACTCAGGGGGTAGCGTAAAATCTCCAGTCGTATTGGGAGTAAAGGGGAACACCGTTCGGACTGCTGTTAGGGGAATGCTGCCATAGATATGGGGATATTGCTCGACTCCTCCCTCACAATTCTCATATCGTAATTCTGCATCCAGACCTTGAGGATTGATTTCCAGCAATACAAGATCCAGGCGATCTCGGAATAAACGATGGGCAACCTCCAGGACCTGATCCCTGTCAGAGCAGTGAATATAGCCTTCAGTCATGAGAGAGGGCGCTTTATATTGGCCACTAGGTTGGGCCGCAGTCCAATCAATATTTTGAGCAATATGGAAAATCATAATTTTAAGCCTAACTTCAGTGCTCATTGGCGGTAACCTACCTACTATAAGGATGAGGTTGCTTCTGGCGAGAGTAAGCGCTTTATTTTGATCTAATGATTGAATCCTTTAGGGTTTCTGCTCCAAAGCCCCAGATCAACTCTGTTCAAAAGATCTGATGAGCTTTGGAAACAATGATAGATTTTCTGCAATCAAACTGGATTGACCCGGTTCAGACAACAGTCCATGATAGAAATGGCAAATGGTTTCTTGGAGCGGAGATATCTTGAATGAGTGACAGTAAAAAAAGCCCATTTAATGACCAACTCACCAAATGGTGGGACCTAGTTTCGAATAAAGAGACTTGGGATTCGTTTAAAAAATTCTTTGCGCTTGCATGGACAATCATTGCAGAGACAGGCACATTAATTTGGTTATTCCTGCTAGGGGGATTAGTCTCTATTGGTTGGGTTGTAGATCGCTCAGCTGAACTAACCGAAAGTGTCAAGTCTTTGCAAAGCCAAGCCAGTCAAGCCGAGGATGGCAACCTTGTGGCAGAAGCTGGTAAATCGCTTTTGGTCGCGACCAAAAAAGGGGCAGACAATGCGCTGCAAACAGCCCGAGCTAAGTTAGATATTAAAGCACCGGAGAAAAAAACTAAAGCACCCGTAGCAGCAGCCAAGCCTGCGAGCAAGCCACCCGCTCCAGCAGCAAGCCCAGCACCTGTAAGCACTCCTAAAGATTCATCACCTCCACCTGCTGCAACAAGCAATGCTGAAGAAGCAACTGTTCGGGTACCAGATTCTCAAGAGACTCCAGAGTCTGAAGAGTCATAAGGGGCAAGTAATAGAAAAGTTAAATTTAACATTCTCAACGATCCTCTATAAGTCATAGAACTCATGGAGGATTGTTTGTGAGCCTATCAAAGATGGGCTTGGAATTCGATGAAGTCCAGCAAGATTTTCTGGTGGGGATAGGCTAGAGGGTAAGTACCTTGAGCTTTTTGGGAATACCGTTGGCTATCTTGAATTTGCTCAGGAGAGAAAAGCCCTAAATCCCAGCCTTCCATTAACGTTAATTCAGAGATGGGGAGAGTAAGAGGAGCATAATATACGTAGCGAATCACTCCGGGATCGGGATAAAGACCAAACAGCTTTATGTTTACTGTGTGATACCTTATTTCTTCCATCAATTCTCTATGGATGGCATCGTCAGGCTTTTCTCCCGGATCGCAATGTCCACCAAAGAAGCCCCAATGGCCTGGATAGGCAATCCCAGGGACGTCATCACGAAGCTGCATCAGATATTGATCTTGGTGATATAGGATTGCGATCGCAACTACAGTATCACCCTCTCCTAATCCCATTCAGATAGCCTTTGATCGCTCATCATCAGCGCACAACCTTAACTGGGGTGCCTACAGCGACTAGTTCAAACATCTCTTCAATATCTTCGTCATACATGCGCACACATCCGTGGGAAGCCGCACGGCCCACGGAATCACGATTAGGGGTACCGTGGAATCCAACCCAATTATTGCCGTCCGTCCAGAACCCCAGCCAGCGACGGCCCAAGGGATTCTCAGGATCTCCTCCCGGAATCACATACCCTTTGAAAGGATGGAGCCAGGGTGGATTGCGATACCTTGTTTTTACAGAAAATTCACCTGCTGGCGTAGCCCAACCCGCCCGACCAATGGCCACGGGATAAGACTTCAGAGCTTTGTCATTCTGGTAGACAGTGACCCGCCGCTTGGCCAAATTCAATTCCAGTCGCATGGGATCAACGACAGGGGGTAAATACTCTGTCGCTTTTTCTAGACCTGGCAACGGGGGAGCAATGGCCAAAGGCTGGTTGGGAGCCATTACCTCCGCAGCCCGAATGGGTTGAGCTACAGCAAATAACCCTGTTGACAAACAGAGGGCAATGAGTGGGATTGAAGAATGACGCATGATCACAATCTAAGCAATGCGAAGTACAAATGCGGGTCCATGAATTACCTCAGCGTTTCTATTCTAGCGAATAGAAACTGTACTGTTGCTCTCCCCGTGATCCCAAGAGATCCTCGAACCAAAAAACAGTTGATTTAGGGGTGACCGATGCCATCAATCCGGGAGCTATGAAACCGCCGAGGCCAATTCTGCTAGCTGAGCCTGTTGATCTTGAGCGATACAGGTTTCCAGAATCAATTCCAGATCCCCCACCAACACTTTCTCTAGGGGAAAATTCTGATTGAGACGATGATCCGTGGCTCGGTTGTCTTTATAGTTATAGGTGCGAATTTTTTCAGATCGAGCGCCAGTTCCCACTTGTGATCGCCGCATAGACGTCACAGAGGCCTGCTGCTCTTGGAGCTGGATTTCGTAGAGTTTAGCCCGCAGAATTTGCATAGCCCGTTCTTTGTTTTGCAGTTGCGATCGCTCTTCCGTACAGAAAATCCGAATGCCCGTCGGTTTATGAACCAAGTCGACGGCGGTCTCAACCTTGTTCACATTCTGTCCCCCCGCGCCGCCAGACCGGGCTGTGGACATTTCAATATCTTTAGGGTCAATTTCAACTTCCACGTCATCAACTTCCGGCATCACCGCCACCGTTGCCGTGGAGGTATGGACCCGTCCTTGTGCTTCCGTTGCGGGTACCCGCTGGACCCGATGGACGCCCGCTTCGTACTTGAGCTTGCTATAGACCCGCTGTCCTTGGATTTCCAAGATCGCTTCTTTGAAGCCACCCATCTCTCCACCTGAATCGCTGAGCAATTTCACCCGCCAATTTTGACTCTCTGCATACTTGGAGTAAATGCGGACCAAATCCCCGGCCCAAATACTGGCCTCATCTCCACCGGCCCCTGCCCTGATCTCCAGCATGATGTTTTTCTCATCATTGGGATCACGGGGTAATAACAGCACCTTTAAGCGATTTTCCAGAGACTCCAGTTTCTCAGACAACTCCGCAGCTTCTAAAGCGGCCATCTCCTTGATCTCAGGATCTTCACCGCTATCTTTGGCCATCTGCTGAGTATCCTGCAACTCTTCCTGAGTTGTTTTCCAAGATACAAAGGTATCAACGGTCTCTTCCAAAGAAGCCCTAGACTTAGCAACCTCCTGAAACTCAACTGGATTGGTTGCCACTTGCGGATCCGCAAGACGACGAGTTAACTCATGAAAAGTTTGCTCAACGGATTCAAGTTTTGCAAGCAGATAGGCTTCAGCCATGGGTCCGCATTAAGCCACAGAAAGGACAAAGGAGAGATCCTTACTAAGCGCAAGGATCATCGACGTCAGGTAAACCAAAAGTCCCTACTCAGCGTCTTTTTCTTTCTTCTCCGTTTTAGGCGTCGCCGCACCCTGGCTTTCGGACATGCCGTACTTACGCATGAAGCGCTCCACCCGTCCTTCGGTATCAATAATCTTCTGGGTCCCTGTAAAGAAGGGATGATTCCCAGACCAGACATCTACATTCAATTCTGGGACAGTTGAACCTACAGTCATGACAACTTCGCCATCACAATAGACCTTAGCTTCTGGGTACCACTTGGGGTGAATATCTGGCTTAGCCATCCGTTTCTCTCCTATTCTAAATGACTTCAAAAATGCTGTTGAACCGGGCAAGCGTAAGATTAACGCTTAGAGTACTGCGGTGCCTTACGGGCCTTACGCAAACCATACTTCTTCCGCTCTTTGGCTCTCGGATCACGAGTCAAATACCCTTCCAGCTTCAGGGGCTTGCGATTGTCGGGATCGAGTTCACATAAAGCCCGAGCCACACCAAGCCGAATCGCATCCGCTTGTCCTGTTAGCCCGCCACCATGGGCATTGGCTAAAATATCATAGTCATTTTCCAACCCTAAAGACTCCAAGGGAGCCTTGGCGGCAGCAATATAGGTGGGATTAAACTGCAAATATAAATCCCCAGGCTTGCCATTGATGGTCATTGACCCACTACCCGGCACTAATCGCACGCGCACAACAGAGGATTTACGGCGACCCGTTCCTCGGTATGCGACTTGGTTCGACTGATCAGTTGCTTCCATGATTATGATTTAACTCCTGGGATAGTCTGAATAGAGATAGCTTCGGGTCTTTGGGCTTCATGAGGATG
>CALDHF010000243.1 GCA_937941595.1 uncultured Acaryochloris sp.
AAATCCAACAGTCCCAGATTGCCTACCTCGTGGATGAAGCCCTGCGAGGGGGTGTTCAAGGTCATCGAGCGGAATTATTTGCGGTCCAGGTTGCCAAAGCCCATGCTGCCTTGAATGGCCGGTCTGACGTGAACGCAGAAGATTTGCGACGAGCAGTGGAGTTAGTGATTGTGCCTCGGGCTACAGTGCTTGATGCGCCACCCCCAGAAGAGCCTCAACCCCCACCTCCACCGCCACCTCAGCAGGACAACTCAGATCAATCGGAGCAAGAGGAAGAAGAGGATGAGGATGACCAAGAGGAAGAAGAACCGCCAGAACCGGAAGAGCCCCCTAATATCCCGGAAGAATTTGTCTTTGATCCAGATGGTGTAGTTCTCGATCCACAAGTCCTATTATTTGCCCAGAATGCCAGTCGTCAGGGTAAATCTGGCAGCCGCAGCATTATTTTTTCTGAAGATCGGGGTCGTTATGTCAAACCGATGTTGCCAAAAGGCGGGGTGAAACGAATTGCGGTCGATGCCACCCTGAGAGCAGCGGCGCCGTATCAAAAAGCTCGACGACTCCGTCAACCCCATCGGCGGGTGATCGTGGAGCAATCTGATGTTCGCACCAAACGATTGGCCCGCAAAGCCGGAGCCTTGGTCGTGTTTATCGTTGATGCCTCGGGGTCAATGGCCCTCAATCGCATGCAGTCAGCCAAAGGAGCAGTGATGCGGTTGTTGACCGAAGCCTATCAAAATCGAGACCAAGTGTCTCTGATTCCGTTTAGAGGAGACAGAGCCGATGTTTTGTTGCCGCCAACGCGATCGATTGAAGCGGCTCGCCGTCGCTTAGATACCTTGCCTTGTGGAGGTGGATCACCCCTCGCCCATGGCTTAACCCAAGCTGTCCGGGTGGGGATGAATGCTTTGTCTTCTGGGGATATCGGCCAAGTTGTGTTAGTCGCCATTACCGATGGCCGCGGCAATATTCCCTTAGCGACTTCTCTAGGTGAACCCCTGGAGGATGGCGAAAAACCAGATATTAAAGCGGAATTGTTAGAAATTGCCGGACGAATTCGAGGGTTGAACTTGAAGCTCCTGGTGATTGATACCGAGAACAAGTTTATTTCGACGGGGTTTGCTAAAGAACTTGCCCAAAATGCGGGGGGGAATTACTACCATTTACCAAAGGCGACAGATCAAGCGATTGCTGCTGTGACTCAGGATGCGATTAGTAGTCTGACGGGCTGAGATATAGGCAGGAAATCCCTGTTATCTCTTAGGATTACTACGCAATATCACCTGTCCATCTTGCATCGCTATTAGTTCTGCGACCAGAGGCCCTGCTGTCCGGATAGTCTCAGGAGCAACGGCAATTATATCAACAGGGGCCTGATCCTCGCGATCCTTGAGGGCAAAAATAAATCGGAATAGATCAACTTGGGGGATAGATCCTACTTTCCCCGTGAGGGGATCAGGTAAAAAACCAGCAACGATCGCTCTCTGATTGACCTCATTAAAGAGCTGACTGATTTCTCGAAAAAGGTCCTCGTCACTCGCCTGAGACGGTTGGACTGTAATCCGGGCGATTTGGGTCTCGGCTTGATAAATGACCTGATTGGGCGCGAGCTGAGGCACGATCAAGATGTCTCTTTCCCCTTGCAAATAGCTGGCAGCAGCCAAAATCCTGACCACATATGGTTTGCCATCACTAATGCGTTGCACTAGTCGTTCCACATCAGATTGTCTCATCTGTACAACCTGCTGGTTGTCAGGTATGGGCGACAATTGAGACAGAGAGATGGCACTTTGGCGAGCTTCTACCAGCAAAGAATCAACCGCCCGCAAGGCATCAGATCGAGATTGCACCTGCACCACTGCCGAGGTCAAGACTTGCCCTGTCCGGATCGCAATCGTCCCCCGTCGTAGTCCTAGCAGGAGCAACTCCACATTTTTCTCTAATCGTTGCCGATTTCTGTCTAGGGTTGTGACTTCTGTTTCTAACTGCTGGCGTCGGAGGTTAGCTACTTGTAGTTGTTGACGCTCTTGGACAATGGTTGCGGTTAGCGCCTGCTTTTGGGTCTCAACTTTCTGGAGCCGAGTCTGGGCTTGAGTAATAGCTGTTTCTAATGTCTTTTTTTGCGCATCAACCTGCTGAAGCCGAGCTTGGGATTGATTGCGTTGTACTCGCAAGTTATTTTGCTGGATGCGCAGGGATTGGATTTGCGATCGCAACGTTTTCGCTTGGCCCACAAATTTACTAATGTCCCGCTTAGATTGGAGAAATCGGCTCTGTAACTGTTTGAGCTGTTTCTCGATCCGTTTTTCCCGAGTAACGGCTTTAACCAAAGACCGGTTGGCCGTTTTGAGGCGTTGTTTCGTTTTATCTAGACTGCTGCGAGCAAAAGCAAGATCCCTTTCAATCGTATCTTTCTCGGATTGGGTTTCATCCAGTTCTTTTTGAACAATGCGGCTTCTTTTTTGGATGTCATCAAAGCGAAATAAGGCATCTCGGAATTGCTGGCTAAATGCAAAAACAATTCCCAAGGTCAGGGCAGAAATCACCGCCCCCGTCAGAATTGTAATCACCACCGCTGTATTTTTAGGACGGAGATTAAATAAACTCAGTCGAGCTTTACCGACTCGTGAGCCAATCCGATCGCCTAGCGTGGCGATGACCCCACCCAAAACAATAATAACGACAACTAGAAAATAGCCAAGCATGGAAACCCTTTAGTGGGAACAATGGGTTATTCCAGCAAATTCTCCAAACGACGCCGAATTTGATCCATGTCATTCGTGTCGGAATCGGCTGGCTCTTCTGGCTGCCAGTCTGTTCTATCAACATTAGCTTCAGGGGGAACAGCGAGAGAACCCACAGGAATCAACTCCATTTCCAACCCCGCACTGTCACAAAAAGCCTCAATTTCAGCTTGATCAAATCCCTCCACCGTCGCCTCTGGAAAATCTTGAGCTTCCAGCATTAAGGCAAAGCGAGTGGCGTCGTCCTCCTCTTCAAAAGCCAGCACTACATCTTGTGTATAACTGCCTTCCTCTGTGGAAACCTGCTTCTGTAAAGAGTGAATGCCTTCATTTTCATTTCCAGCATTAAACAGCAAAACAAATACGCGCATTATCTTGGGTTGCAATAGATATACCGTTAATTGACCAATAAAGGGTGCTGAACAAGA
Source organism: uncultured Acaryochloris sp. (assembly GCA_937941595.1). Taxonomy (GTDB): domain Bacteria; phylum Cyanobacteriota; class Cyanobacteriia; order Thermosynechococcales; family Thermosynechococcaceae; genus Acaryochloris. The sequence goes on from CALDHF010000243.1 coordinate 3,173, forward strand.
ATAGCATTTACCTCTATAATCGTTTTTTTGTCTGTGCCATGATAGCAAGGCTAGGGAACGCGTGGTAAAACTCAGCCATGCGTGGGGGCAAGGGGACCGAACAAATGCCGACAACGGTCATAAAATCGGTTATCTTCTTCCTGGTTGCGTTGTATTGACTTGGGGAACTAAACCTCTGGAAATCTTTCTGATCAAAAGATTGCCGTTGATCCAATGTTAGCTAAAGGGCCCAGTGCTTAGTCAATTAACTGTCCCCCTCTGAGGGATGTTATGTCCCAAAATTCCCCTCCTGAGAACCGCCCATCCCATCCCCGCCGCCGCCCTCGCCTTCATACTATTGTCATCGCAGTGGGTCTTTTGCTTCTCACTGGCATCGCAGTGGTGAGTTGGCGATTACTGCGCTTCATTGACACAGAACTCACTCCTCTTGTCGCCGAGGAATTGAGCAAAACCCTGAACCGCCCCGTTCAGGTAGGAGACGTGCAAGCCTATTCCTTGACCCATATCCGGTTTGGACCCTCTGAGATTCCAGCCTGTACCCCTCAACAAGCCGGGTGCTCAGAGATTGATGCCGATTCAGCCAAGATGCAGGCCATAGACATTCGGTTTAATCTATTGCCCATTCTCTGGAGTCGCCAGCTAAATTTAGACGCGACCCTGATCCAACCTCAACTCTATCTGGACCAAACTCAAGGGGGGGAGTGGATCGCAACCCAGCTTCGCTCTGGCTCCTCCGATAGCCTGATTAAAGTCAAACTGAATCGACTGCGTCTTCAGCAAGGGGTGGCCAAACTTGTGCCAGCGGACAGCGACCCCAGACAGCTGAGTCGCCTCAATGGCACTCTCAACCTTGAGACGCCAGAGACCATCTATTTCAATAGCCAGAGCCACATCGACTCGGGGGGGAAACTATCCCTCAAAGGAGAATGGCAAGGGACCCAAAAAATCTTAAAGGTCAACGCCCAAGCTCAAGATCTTGTCGCCGCTCCCTTGATGGGATTTTTGCCAGAATTACCCTTTCAAATTAACCGGGGTCAAATCAATGGCCAGTTTCAGATTCAATCCCAACCCCAACAGCCTTTAACTATCCATGCAGATACAACCCTGGGTCAGGGGGATATTTGGATTCCCAAGCAACAGATTCGGATTCAAGCGCCAAAAATCACAGGGGATGTGCGCCTACAAATACCGTCCCGTCGCCCCGTTGAACTCACCGGCGAGGCAGATTTGGAGGGAGCTAGGGCAGACGTCCCCGAAGATCTACTTCTAGATAATCGACGCCAGCGGCCCCGGCGACTCTCGGGGGTCAACGGTACGGTCAACTTTTTGGGCACCCAACAGCGGTTTCAATTTAATCTCAAGGGCCAACTGGCTAAAGGCAGTAAAGTCCAAGCCCGCGGCATGGCCTCCTTTCTAGAACAGCAGGCCAACTTGCGCTTGCAGCTGCAAGATTTGCCAGCCCCCTTATTTGACCAGGCTTTTCAGCTACCGATTACGGTGGACTCGGGGCGAGTCAGTGCCAGCCTCCGGGTCAAATTACGCCGTCAACAGCGCCCCGATGTCCAGGGAACCGCCCTATTGAAAACCGTCAAAATGGGGATTGCCAATGTCCCCCAGCCCTTTAATCGTGTGAGAGGATATCTGCGTTTTCGCGGGGTAGCCCTACGGCTGGAAGGATTAAAAGGGGATTATGGGCAAATCCCGATGCAGGCCACAGGCTGGATTGATCCAGATCGCGGCTATAGTCTACAGGGGGAAACCGACTGGGTTGCCGCCCAGCCCATGCTGGAGACCCTCCAAGTCACTGGATTACCCTTTCCTGTTACCGGAAAAGTTAGAGGTGAGAAGCTGCAGTTTGATGGCGCGATTGACCAGCCTATCTTTTCTGGCTCAGTGGTGATGGCTGGGCAACCCACGGTTGATCGAGTGCCGTTTAAGCAGCTCACGGCCCAGTTTCAACTTGCCGATGCTCTCCTCAAAATGGAGAATATTCAGGCCGAACCCACAGTGGGAGGAAAATTCCGAGGCCAAGCTCGCTTTGACGTCCAGCCCGGAGGACAGCTATTGACCCAACTCCAAGCTGTGGATATTCCTGGGAATGGTCTCGCCCGCTTGTATAACGCCGATCCTGGGTTTGCCCTTGGCCCTCTCCAAGGCCAGATCAAACTGTTTGGTCCCCCTACAGATGTCCGTACCCATGTAGATTTTCAAGCCCGTCAAGGGGAATTCCCCACCAATGGCACTATTTTTATCCGGAATAGCGTCGCCCAACTCCGGGATATTGTGACTCAAATTCCAGGGGGAAAACTCCAGACCCAAGGCCAGATTAAAGACAATCGGGTCAGGGTAGTTACTCAGACGCCAGGCGTTGCCCTGAAGGCATACTCTCCAGAGGCTCGAGGCTTAATGGCAGGGCAACTCCACATTAATGGCCCTTTTGATGCCTTTAGCGTGAACACGGCTCGTGCCCAAGGCCAAGCTCGGTTTTCAGAGGGCATTGCTATTGTTAATGACCCTATCAATGCTCAAGTGCGTTGGGATGGTCGCCAAATTCTGGTCGATCAAGCCACAGCCCCTGGCTTTTGGTCCCAGGGTCGAGTCGGGCTTGACTTTGATCAACCCCAAGGTCCGCAACTGACGACCCTCAATCTAGCGGTTCGATCCCAGGGATATGACTTAGGATCCTTCCCTCCCTTGGGACCTACCCAAGTGGCCATGGCGGGCAGAGCCAATCTAGTGGGCCAACTGACGGGCACTGTTGAGGATCCGTTGCTAAAATCAACGGTTCAACTCAATGATGTATTGGTGGGGGATATGGCGTTTGAGAAGGTTCTAAAGGGCACCCTGCGCTATGGTCCTCAAGCTCGGTTGGATTTACGGGCGTCTGGGAACCGCGATCGCATCAACGTAGCCTTAGGATCTAATCAGTTGCCCACCGCCTTTGATATTCGGCGAGACCAGGCCTGGGCAACTGGAAAAACCGAGCAGGGACAGCTGCAACTGGCCTTTCAAGACTTGCCGTTGGCCGTCCTAAATTGGCAACCAACAGCCGCATTAGGCAAGCTATCAGGATTATCTTCAGGGCAGTTTACCCTCAACCCCACCACCTATGGGGGCACCGGAAGCTTAAGGGTCATCCGACCCGGCATTGGTGATTTTATCGGCGATCGCTTTGTCGGCAACCTTCAGTTTACCAATACTGCTCTGACCCTCAATCAGGGTGAATTATTGGATCGCAATAACGCCTATGAGCTTCAAGCAACAGTCCTACCCGGGGTTGATCCCAAATTTTCAGGATCTCTAAACATCCGTCAGGCCGAGATCTCCCATATTTTGGGAGCCGCCAATACCTTCAACTTAGATTCAGAAACCCCAAAACTGAAGCCTCAAGGGCAGGCTGCAGATGTGCAAACGGTTCCGGTGGGCACACCACAGGGGTCTTTGCTAACGCAATTTCGCCGTCTCGCAGAATTGGACTCACTGGCCACCCAAAAACAAGGGCAAGTGCCCCCAAAACCCCTATTACCTGATTTAACGGATTTATCGGGTCTAATTGCCGGGAAAGTTCAGTTTTCGGGATCGCAAAAAACTGGACTCGACACTACTTTTGCCCTGAAGAGTCAGCCCCTGAGATGGGGCCCTTATCAGGTTGATCAAATCGTGGCCAAAGGCACCTTTGCTGATGGCTCCTTGTCGCTGCGTCCATTCTTGATTGCTAGTGGCGACGTGGAAGCTCATTTCCAAGGAAGACTGGGAGCCCAGGAGCAATCGGGGCAGGTAACCCTCAAAAACTTACCCCTTCAAGGCTTGAGTCAACAGTTAGATCTCCCTTTTGACGTGGCAGGCACCCTTAATGGCAAAGCTACCCTGACCGGAACCTTAGCAGACCCTAGCTTGCAGGGAGAGTTGGCCTGGACGGAGGCGATGCTGAATACGACCACTCTGCAGCAAGCCAACACGACCTTTATGTATGATCGAGGCCGATTAACCTTTCAAGGTGGGTCAGAGGCGCTTCCCTTCCAGTTTGCAGGGAATATTCCCTATCAGCTGCCTTTGACCACCGTTGGACCCGATAGTAATGAATTAAAAGTCTCACTCAAGGTCAAAGATCAGGGATTAACCTTAGTCAATCTATTTACTGATCAGTTGAATTGGGTCAAGGGTCGCGGAGAAGTAGACCTCCAAGTCTCAGGAACTCTGGCGCAACCTGCCCTCAATGGCAGCGTTCAATTTAATCAAGCCACCCTGGCCTCAGAGCTATTATTGGAACCCTTAACGGATGTGACGGGGACCATCAAATTCGATCGTGATCGCATCCATGTCAATCGTCTGACCGGACAATACAGCCAAGGTCAGCTCCAAGCTGTCGGCAGTCTCCCTATTTATGGTACCGAAGGCCAGCCGTCTCCTACCGCGTTGCAGATTGGTCTGAAAGGACTACAGCTCAATGCCAAAGGCTTGTATAAAGGCCAGATCGATGGTGATCTCAACATTACCGGAGCCGTATTGGCCCCCCAACTGGGTGGGGTCATGGAACTCACCAATGGCCAGGTGGTTTTGGCCGATGTCAATAGTAATGAGACCTCTATCTCTCCAGGACAGTTAGGGCAAACCACGCCCTTGAAATTCAATAACCTGAAAGTCCAACTGAACGAGAATGTGCGAGTCACCCAGCCGCCGCTCCTGAGTTTTGTCGCTGCCGGAAATGTAACCGTGAATGGGTCCGTCAATACTCCACGTCCTGCAGGAATGATTCGTTTCCGCAAAGGCTCCGTTAATCTCTTCACTAGCCGATTTCGGATTGATTCTCGACGGGATAACTTTGCGGAATTTGATCCCAGCTTGGGGTTGGATCCCTTCCTCAGTATTGGCATGGTGACGACAGCAACGGATATTGCTGGGGGGCGGGCGACGGAGCTCAATGAGTTTGAAGACTTGCCAGCGGGTCGAGTTGGGGCCATTGAATCCATACGAGTGCGGGCAACGGTGGATGGGCGAGCTAGTGAACTGGTCAATGATTTTAATCAAGTAGTTACTCTCAGCAGTACTCCCAGCCGATCTGAAGGTGAAATCTTGGCGTTATTAGGAGGCAGCGTTTCTAACTCCCTAGAAGATGGGAATACAGAATTGGCCCTCGTTAATCTGGCGAGTTCTGCTTTTCTCACAGGATTTGAAAGCTTATTTGCCGATGCTTTGGGGACCCGAGCGAGTTTCCGACTGTTTCCAGTACTTTTGCCCAATGCCAACCAGGATGAGTCCGTTTTAGCGTTTGGGGCAGAACTAGGCTATGACATTACCGATCGTTTTTCGGTGTCTGCCTTACAAATTTTGACGGGATTAGATGAAGCCACCTTATTTAATGCAAGTTACGACATTAATGAACAGTTGCGTGTCCGTAGTGCTATCAGTACTGATGGGGAAGCCGTTGGCATTCTTGAATATCGGATTCGTTTTTAAATATCTATGACTCTTGCAACCTGGATTACACTGTCCCGCTTATTGGCACTGCCATTTCTGCTCTATGGCTTACAAAATACGCCAACATCCACAACCCGCTGGGTTTGTTTGGTAATTTTTATCGTGGCGGCTGGCACCGATTGGTTAGACGGTTATCTGGCTCGCAAATTCGATCAAGTCACAGACCTAGGCAAGTTCCTCGATCCCCTCGTCGATAAACTTCTGATCCTAGGATCCTTGATTGCCTTGGTGGGATTAGGGCAAATTCCTGCTTGGAGTGTAGTAATTATTTTGACGCGGGAGTTGGCAATTGCGGGGTGGCGCATTCAACAGGTCCAGATTTCTGGCGCGAACGGATGGGGCAAAGCTAAAACGGTGGTTCAGATTGTAGCTGTTTCGCTCTTGATCGCGCCTCTTGCAGGGGTATGGACTCGAGTCGCTTTACTCACTTATGGTGGGTCTATTCTCCTCACCATCATTTCTGGCATCGTTTATCTCTGGCCGCAGACAGCTCATTCGGCATCATGATGTCCAGGGGCGAATATCACTGACCCTTAAGTCGGAACACTAAGCAGGCCACAGAGCGATATCCCCAGCAGATTGGCTGATACTGAATCTCAATCAAGAACTCAATAGAAACGGATGCATCAGACGCAATGGCGTTATTCGTTGCCTGCACTGCCTCGAACCCATGTCTGCAGCCATTCTACCAGGACATCGACAGGTTCTCCGTGGCCTCCCCAGAGGCGCAGTAGGATTCAATCAGCACCAGACAGGTCCAGAACCTTCCAGGCCAAGCAATGCTCAATGTAACAGCAGGAGACCACCCCCTCCAGGCGTCTGGATAATGATCGTTACCATAGTGTTGGGCCTTCAGATCCATTGATTGTGCTCACCAACATTCATTATTATCCACAATTCATGGTGCCAGGCATCCGCAGAATCACACCAGAGAATACCTGCAGAAAGCAACAAAATATTGGTTTTTTGAATGAGATAGATTTGTTGATGGGGAAATTTTTCGCAGGTGTAGCGCCGTTAACTGAGGTCTCAGCAAGTTTACGGAGTTGGCCTATTCTATTTCGGCTACAAAGCTTGATATAGATAGCTTATTAGTTCTTTACCCTATTGTTTTCCAGTGATATTACGGAAGAAAAAATCAGCAATTTAGAGCACACTGAATATAGTAGATTCGTATTTCTTAGACAAACTGTTTACCCACACTGCATGCCGAGATAGAGAAGTCTTGCTTTGGTCTTTTTGCAGGTTCAAGGTTATCAGAAATAGTCAGATCCCTTCGTCTCGCTCTTATCGTTAATCCCATCCCCTGAATCATATGAAAGTTATCCATTCACATGATAATTCCGGCAACTCTGATAACAAGCAACCGCTTGAGATGCTAAAAGACGGACAACTATTATGCTTGGCTCACAATCATCCTGCGGGCTTGATTTTGCAAAAACCTTACTATGCTGAGTTTATTGGTCCTGGTTCAGCCATTGGCGGCATGTTTGACCTTCAGTGCGTAACAATTCATGCCCTAGGGAAGGTAGAGCTAAACATTCCAGAGACCCTAGATGAACGCCAAGATGCATTTCAAAGCAGAGTAGAAAATATTGAACAAATGCAAGATATTTGCGACCAGGATTTGCCCGTTGATCGGGCTGTTGCGGTCTTAAAGATGCTGTCTCAGCACTTCCATCAAGAGGAAATCCAAACGATTTCGAATGATGTGTTAGCGAAGCTGGTTGGGGTTTTACCTTCAACTATGGCTACTGCTTGGCAACAACTCTCTCAATCTAGCCGCAATGTCCCCCATGCAAACCATCAACATTCTCAAGAAGAAGCCGAATTTTCTCCGCAAGAAGTTGCTTTTGCCTAGGGGTTGAGGAGATATAGATCTGGCATTCAAGACTTGCTTGAGGCTTGAGATGGGTCCATCGAGTCCTTCTACAGCCCTATGAATGGTTATTTAATCACCAGTAGATTAGTTTGGAGTCAAAACTCTTAATCTAATCTACTGGTGATTTTTTTAGTCTGTTCTTTGAAGATGCGGAAGCTGGCAATAATCAATTTAAAGAGACGCTACAAGTCATTCAGGCCTGGTGCAACAGCTTTGACGTAAAGTACAGGCATCCTAGATTCGATGGTTGAGTTCACATCACGGTCGGCACTCAGTCAGACTCGGCAAAGGCCGCTCCATATAGACTTGATTGCCAATATAATTCATCTCTCCATCATCCTGTGAGGCATGAGGAGCATGGTCAGCCTGTTGTGACGATTACACTCATAAATGAAACATCTGATTTCTAACACCGAGCATAGTAAAAGCGTCAACGCAATGTACAATGCTCTATGAGAGAGGGAATCCTTCCTGCGATCGCAGAAGACCACCCATCAACTGCATAGGTGGTTTTTTCAAGTGGTGTCTACGAAGATTCCACCCTTCTCGTGGGCGATCTCCTTGGTGCACCCATGCACCCAGAGCATAGCACTTACATCCCTATAGTGCCGCTTCTGCTGAGGTCATTGTCCTGTGACATTACTGATAGAAATTATTGTTGGCTCTAAAGCTAAAAGTCTTACCAACCATGGTCATCAGTGCCTTGATGGCAATCTGGCAAGAATAAACATAACTTTTGATACTAGAGGGTGATCAATGAGATTTCGCACTTTAATCGTAACTTTTTTAGCGGTCTGTCTGGGAGTATTCTCAGTCAATGCTAAGGCGTTGGCTGTTGTTCCTAGTTCTATGACCTATGACCAGGTAAAAGGCACTGGTCTGGCTGATAGCTGCCCAACCCTTGATGTAGCTGCCGGTGACTCCATTTCAGTCTCTGGTTCCTCCTATATTTTGGATTTGTGTTTACAACCAACTTCTTTCTTTGTGAAAGAAGAGCCTTCTAATCCTCGGCAAGAGGCAGAGTTTGTGCCCGCAAGTGTCATGACTCGGAAAACAACCACCCTTGAGCAGATTGAAGGGCCTTTATCTACAGATGGTGGTGGTTTGACCTTCAAAGAGAAGGATGGCATGGATTTTCAGGCCATCACAGTTCAGATTTCTGGACGTGAGCGGGTCCCCATGTTGTTTACTGTCAAAGAGTTAGTCGCTTCTGCGTCTGGCAACTCCATTGCTGATGGCACAACATTTTCTGGTGAATTTGCTGTCCCTTCTTACCGAACATCTGGTTTCCTTGATCCTAAGGGACGGGGTGTTGCAACTGGTTATGATAACGCTGTAGCCTTAGCTGCCGACCCAGATGATGTGGAACTAAATCGCGCAAATGCTAAGCGGTTTGACCTTACTAAGGGCAATATCTCCATGACTATTGCTTCTGTAGATAGTGAAACTGGTGAGTTTGGCGGTACCTTTGAGAGTGAACAGTTCTCTGATTCCGACCTCGGTGCTATTGATCCTTTAGAAGTTAAGGTCCAAGGTATTTTTTACGGTCGCGTTGACTAATTTGATAGGTTAGCTCGGCTGCAATTGCCTGGATTTTATCCAAGATCTGAATAAATTCTTTAAAAGCGGATGCGTTTTCTTTGAGCGCATCCGCTTTTTGATCGGCTGAGGGAACAAATTGTTAAGGATAACACTCCTCATTTTTAGAGGATTTCGAAATTCATATTAGATGGCAAAATAATTCTTTTTTGAGGAATTATGGCGATATTTTACCTTTTTAATAATAGCTATTGTCTGGGATATATCAGTAATATTAAGCACTTATCTACAAAGTTCCGTGGATTTGCTGATGTCCGTTGGCCACTTAACTTCTTAAGTTAATGGAAGGTTGAAATCAAATCCACGACACTGAAAACCCGGATTTGAACATACTCAACACACCATTTACAGATACTTTTTTGACATGATCGCAACTCTTTCAAAAGAACTTAAAAGTGATAGCTTAGCGTTGTTACAGCAATATCAACAATCTCCATCGACCGAGTTGCGCAATCGTTTGGTTCAGATGAATTTGGGTCTAGTCAGAAAAGAAGCCCATCGTTGGGTCGGCCATTCCACTGAAAGCTTTGATGATTTAATGCAGGTGGGGTCTTTAGGGCTGATTCGAGCGATTGAACGATTTGATCCCTTCAAAGGTAATGCCTTTAGCTCTTTTGCAGTTCCTTATATCCGAGGAGAAATTCAGCATTATCTGCGGGATAAAAGTCCTCAAGTTCGGATTCCTAGAAAGTGGCATGAGCTGCAACGACAAGCGATTAATGTCACTCGAACGATGAGAGATGAGCTGCAGCGCCAACCGACTGATGTTGAAGTTGCTCAGGCCTTAGATATTTGCCAGAAAGAGTGGCAAGAAGTAAAGCTAGCCTGTTGTAACCGCTCTATTTTGAGCCTGGATGCCCCAGTTAATGGTTCGGAGCAGGAATCTATGTCTTTGGGTGAGCTATTGCCAGATCGTGGATATCACAGCTTTCAGTTGGCTCAAGAAGATCAGATTCGGTTGCGCCAAGCATTGTCAAAATTAGAAAAGCGCACATCTGATGTTTTGGAGTTTGTGTTCTTCCATGATTTGACTCAAAAAGAGACTGCAGAGGCTTTAGGGATTAGTGCGGTCACTGTTTCTCGCCAGGTTAAAAAAGGGCTTGTGGCCTTACGTCAGATGCTCAAAGGGGCCGATGACAATGCATCTGAGGATGTGCAATCAAGCATCTAACCGTTAGTTGCTTTTATCTACCTACAATTACCAGAGGCTGATGTCATGCCATGATTGAGAAAGGTAGATAGCTGGGGCAGCGTGATTAAACTTATTTATTGGGGGACACCGCAATTTGCAGTGCCCAGTTTAGAACGATTATTGAATGAACCGGGTTTTGAAGTTTTAGGCGTTGTGACTCAGCCCGATAAACGGCGAGGGCGAGGTGGAAAACTGTCTCCTTCTCCCGTTAAAGCCGTGGCCTTAGCAGCAGGATTACCGGTTTGGCAGTCCCCGAATATCAAAAAGGATCAGCAGGTGTTGGCGGAATTGAGATCGCAAGCTGCTGACGCATTTGTGGTGGTGGCCTATGGCCAAATCCTGTCTCCTGAGATTCTGGCCATGCCTCGCTTAGGCTGCATCAACAGTCATGGTTCCCTACTGCCCAAATATCGAGGAGCAGCCCCAATTCAATGGGGCCTGTATCATGGTGAACCCAACGCAGGTATTACCACCATGCTTATGGATGCAGGGATGGATACGGGGGATATGTTGCTGACAAAAAGTATTGAGGTCAGTTTGCTAGAGAATGCAACAGATGTAGCGATTCGCTTGGCAGATCTGTCTGGAGCGTTACTAGTGGAGACCCTACATCAACTGGATCAACAGGCCATCACACCGATTCCCCAGGATCCACAGCTCGCCACCTATGCCTCTTTGATTCAAAAATCGGATTACCAGTTGGATTGGTATCGACCTGCGATCGCACTTCACAACCAAATCCGTGGATTTGCCCCTAACTGCGTCACCCAGTTCCGGGAGACTGCGCTCAAAATCATGGAAACAGCGCCTCTCAGTCAAGATGTTATAGATGTATTACCAAAAGATTTAGCAGCACTAGCCCAGCAAATTCCCCCAAACTCTAACGGTTTACCCGGCAGTATTATCCACATTGCTCCTCAACAAGGGCCAATCATCCAAACCGGAGACGGAGTGCTCTTACTGCGCTCCTTGCAAATGGCAGGCAAACGCCGTCAATCAGGCTGGGACTTTGCCAATGGCTTGCGACTGTCCGTTGGTGAGCAATTAGGAATAACAGCGACTTGAAGATATATCGCTAGCCACGCACCCTAGTAGAGGCTATATCAAAAAACAGGCACTATCCCTGTACAATCAATCGTTAGAAAAATTGTAGTTATCAATCAGCTAATCTCCAAGGTAAATCCGGGCAGAACATCCTCTCCAGATACCCCGATTGGCAAAGATAAAACCTCTACCTCTTGCTCAGAACGATAAATTTCAACGGATTGATCTTGGGGATTGATCAGCCAGCCTAGCCTTAACCCACTTCCCAGATATTCCTGCATTTTATTTTGCAGGGGTTTCAGACGGTCACTTTCAGACC
>CALDHF010000244.1 GCA_937941595.1 uncultured Acaryochloris sp.
GTTATCTTTGAATGGCATATCCTCAGCACTTCCAATATAGACTTGATCTACATCAGGATTTTCTTGTGCATATTCATCTACATCTATGCCATGGATTTCGATGTCAACATTAGTCTCTCGACGGAGATATTTACTGAGATCAGAACTGTTTCCGCATCCAACATCTAATATGATTGGGAATCTATCTTTTATTAATTCTATATGAGCAAAGAATCTGCTTACAGCACAAGTAAGCGTTGGCAGATATTGAGGGATTTCGATGGCATCTCCCGGTTGTTTTTTGGGAGTCTGTGATTTAGAGGCTAATTGTTTCATACTGAATTTCTAGATATACCTACTTGTGTTTTAAATTTTTGTTGAGCTTTTAGGGGTGTACTGAGTAATAACAAAAATTTATGAGTTGAAAATAAACTTTTAAAATGTCTTAAAGCGAAGCATGTTACTTCAAATTACAAGGATTCTCTGAAAGAGAAAACAAAAATTGATATCCACCCGACTGATCTCAGAAAGTTTGAGTTATGGTGAATAGTTCTTATGCGATTAAGCAGTCTTCAAAATAAGCTAAGTTGTTACATGATCTCGTGTGTTTAGGGAGAGAAAAAAGTGTATTCTGTCATTATAAATTACTCATTCACAATACTCTTTGTGTATGGTGTTAGACAAACTAATTACATAGTTTTTAATAGCCATCATAAACAATGTAAATAATAACTACTTCTTCTTGAAATGATTCTTAAGAGTATATTAAGATCACGAGTCTAAGCTTATTAATGATATTTATTTTATTTTCTGGAAAAATTATATGGGATTAGCCTTGACTAGCGCAAGTTCTTGCGCTGGTAACTCTGCATATTTGAGAGGCTAGATCACCCCCTAAGACAGAATATTGTTCGGTAGTCTGCTAGATGCAAGGATCAAGAAACCTGAGTATTTCATATTAGTAGACTACTGCTGAAGACAATACTTTTTGCTGATGATATTGCCAGGGTTTGCGACGTTTCTGCAAGCTGGCTACAAGGGTCTGTGACGGGTAAATATGCAGCAGTACCTCAAACTGTAAGTGTATCTCCAAGAAAAAAGTAACCCTCTAATGCGATGAGATGTGGTGATAAAGGCAATAAGCAGTGGTTCGGGCTTGCTTTTGATGTCTGTCGCCACTTGTGGAATCGTCGGTGTTTGTGTGGGTGCATGCTCTAAGCATAGAAATCGTCAGTTATGGACTTCCTTGCTAGGGATATATCGTCAATGTGCCGTCGCCTATACTGATTTCTGGGATGTGTATGGTTGTGTCTTGCTCAACAAACGTTATAGTTTGGCAACCCCTCTTGTCGTCCAAGAATCTTGATAATTATATAGGGGCTATTTGGATGTTTGTTCATCACTACCATGCATCCTTACAGGACTAGGACTACCATTTAACTTACCTGTCCACTTTTTCAGGGCAAGGTCACTTTTTGAAAGCCAAGCCTTACTGGACAAGCGGTTCTCAAGCTGCCATTAGAATAGTTATCCCGACCTCAGTTTTCAGGAAGAGAAATTATGAGTGACTTTGAGGATTTAGAGCAAACCTTCCAAGATTTTGCCGAAGATGATCGCAAGCTTAGCCTCGAAGAATTTCAAAAAGCCTTTGATCTCTCAAATGCATATCTACGGGACCGTTTGTTTGTCACATTTGATGTTGATAAAACTGGGGGCGTAAATTTTCAGGAATTTCAGCAGGGTCTCCGCTATGCCCAAGAGGATCAGCTCAGGTTTGCGTTTCAACTCCATGACAATAATGATGATGGCTGTATTGATAAGCAAGAACTGACTAAATTTATTCGAGCCAGTTTAAGAGAGGCTAAACTCGATCTCCCTATTGATCAGTTACAGCAATTACGAGACATTCTGTTAGACAAAGCAGATACCGATAAAAATGATGAAATCTCGCTGCCAGAATTCAAGGCTTTGTTGAAACAATCACCACGATTGCAAGATGTAATGTCTGTCAGTCCTGCTCAATGGCTACAGCCTCCAGCAGAAGACGTGGCTGTAATGATGCCACAAGAAAACTGGTTGCGACGATGGCATGCTCTACAAAATAGCTGGGTCAAGATTCTATTTCTCTTGCTATTTATCGGGATTAATATTGCGCTGTTTCTCTATGCTTACACTTTACCGAAATATGCCTTTAATACTGATTGGTATCGGCTTGCACGGGGTTGTGGACTAGCTCTGAACTTTGATGGTGCGTTAGTGTTAGTGCCTGTGATGCGTCGCTGGATAACTTGGCTCCGGAAAACGAAGCTCAATGAGTTTTTACCCATTGATGAGCATATTCAATTTCACAAATTGGTTGGGCACGTCATTTTCGTTCTAAGTCTAGTGCATACGATTGCTCATATTATTAATCATCGGCTAGATAGTATTGCCTTCCCAATTGACCAGTTCTTGCTCTCTGGTTCAGGGAACACTGGTTTGCTACTGATGTTGATTCTACTGTTGCTGTGGGTGACAGCCCTTCCCTGTGTGCGTGAAAAAGGTCAGTTTAACCTCTTTGCGATTATGCACAGTTTATATATTCCCTGGATAGCCATTTTGTTGTTTCATGGTCCTAATTTCTGGGGATGGTCGTCGGTATCGATTGCAGCTTTCCTTGTTGAACAAGTTGTGCGACGACGACGTAGCAAGCGGGAAACCCATGTCGTTAATGCTCAGGTATTACCCAGCAATGTTTTAGCCCTAGACATTGCCCGACCCTTTAACTTTAGTTTTCGGGCATCTGACTATCTCTATTTGAGATGTCCTAGTGTTGCAGACTATGAATGGCACCCATTTACCATTAGTAGTGCTCCTGAACGAGAAGATTCTCTATCCTTGCATATCCGAGCAGTTGGAGGCTGGACAGGCAGTCTCTACAGTCAATTTCGGGATTGGACTATAGCTCGTGATAGTGATGCGCTTTTGCCTAAGATCCCTGTCTATTTAGATGGGCCTTATCACAGTCCTAGTAGCCATATTTATCAGTCTCAGCATGCCGTTCTCATCGCGGGAGGGATTGGTGTCACTCCCTATGCCTCTATTTTGCAAAGTATTTTGCATCAACGTCAGGCGCAATCAGCAGCGTTAAATCTCAAAAAAGTGCATTTCTATTGGTTCAATCGTAATAAATCATCTTTTGAGTGGTTTCTGGATCTGCTGCAAACGCTAGAAGCGGAGGATATAAAGGGGCATCTTGATTTGTTTGATTTCCATTTGTACCTAACCGGTACCCCGGAAAATAATCTACAGTTGATGACTTTGTATGTTGCTATGGATTTGCTCCACCATCAGCACCAGGTAGATTTGATTACAAAACTGAAAAATCAGATTCAAGCGGGCCGACCAGATTGGGATGACATTTTTAAACAGTTGAAAGAAAAATATCCTTCTGAGCCAGTCGATGTCTTTTATTGTGGCCCCCGAGGATTGTCAAGATCTCTCAGACAGAAATGTAATCGTTATGGTTTTTCGTATCGGAAAGAAAATTTTTAAGCCAGCTTGATTGGGCGATATTGAAGGCGTTATCCAGTATTTGATTGAGTTCGTCTTGATTACTGTTGCTGAGAAGCTTGTTGTACGGCAAGTCCTACTTCCTGTCCGTAGGATAACTCTAAGGTATGACCATCAGGATCACGGAGAAAAGCCCAGTATCCAATGGGGTAACCGGCATCTTGAGGGCCATCTAGCAAAATACCAGCCTGCTTGGCCTGGGAACACAGCTGGTTCAAGACTTCTCGACTCGGACAGCCAACCCCTAAGTGAGCTAAGGGAGATAAAACAGGTTGAACGATTTCCTTTTGAATCAAAACAATGACGAAGGGACGAGTCCCGTCAGATAGCCAAACGACGGGAATTCCAGATGAACTATCAATCCGTTTATGGACAACCTGCATGTGGGCATAGGTGGCATAAAACTCAATGCTTTTGCCAATGTCAGTAACAGGTAGGGCAATGTGGGTTAATCCAATATCGCTCATTGTAGTTGTCGGCTTTTTGGTCCAATAATGTCTGATCGTTGTGTTGATGTTTATGAGAGAGCTTCTTCCCTAATGCCCCATGCCGTTGTTTTGTCTCCCCTTAAATTCTGGCCCTGTTCTTAGATAGATGATCAATGTCTTCAAGATCTGTGATTCTCTGAGGTTTACATTGAGCTAATTGCCCCACCTACTGGATTGAATTGGAGGGGGGCGCGTGTCAATCATTAAGTCTATTGACAGGTCAGCACGGTTGTTTATCAACATATTAGTTCCCTGGGTACCTTAGGGGCAGGACTAAATGGCAGTTAGGATTGTGTTGATGCGTCGATATCTCAAGTTTTTTTTGCATTGGGGAATATTGGGGGCAACCCTTATTTTCTTAATCAAGACGCTTGTGAGTCATTGGCAAGATGTTAGGGCTTTGGAACTTCAACATCAAGCTTGGTTGTATGGGGGTACTGCATTTGCGATCGCACTCTTAGCTCAAATCTGGTTAGGCGTTCTCTGGTGCTGGATTCTGGCTGCTTTCAAGCATCCACTACCTCAACGATGGGCGATCATCACTTTTTTG
>CALDHF010000245.1 GCA_937941595.1 uncultured Acaryochloris sp.
ACCTCATTATTAGAGCTGCTAGATCCCCCTGAAATTCAGGCTGTTCTCGCCCACGAACTAGGACATCTAAAATGTGAACATGGGGTCTATCTCACCATGGCTAACTTACTGGTATTGGCTGTGGGACAGCTTTCTCCCTGGGGAGGACTCATTGCCCAAAATCTCCAAATGCAGTTAATGGCCTGGGTTCGCTGTGCGGAATTTACTTGCGATCGCGCGGGTTTGCTCGTCACCCAAAATGCCAAAGTCATGGCGTCAGTGCTGATGAAACTTGCGGGCGGATCACCCACCTTAGCCTCACAACTGAATGTTGAGGCGTTCATCGATCAGGCCCGGGCTTATGATCGCATTGATCACGAACTTGCCAATTTTCTAAAAGCCGTCCGCACGGCAGAACTCACTCATCCCTTGCCCGTCCTCCGCGCCCGTGAAATTGACCGATGGGCCGATAGCCCTACGTATCAGTCCTTACTGCAAACCTATGCTGCTCAATCAGAACGGCTAGGCTGGAAAGATTGGTGAACATGGCACCAAAAATGTTTCGGTATCAGAGTAGCAAGCCCATTTAAAGCCAGCATAGAAAGCAGACAAGATTCCGCATCCATGATGACTCCGGCTTCAATGACTGCCACTCCAAATAAGGACTAAACCGCATTGCTGATACTAAAATGATCGAGTCGGCAACGCTGTCCCTGCCAAATCACACGCCCAGTGATAATCGCCCACCCGTGTTCAAAGTCAGCCTGAGCCACAAACTGCCAGCCAGAGCCTTCTTGCGGACTATCTAACCCAAAGTATTTAATCCCTTGGTAAGCCGTCATGGGGCCACAGCGACCGAGCATATCGGCAAAGGTCTGTTCTAAGCTATCCTGCTGGGATAATTTCAATAATTTAGGGGTGCACTGACGGGAAAATTCGTGACTATCCCAATTTGAGAGAATTTTAGGAATTGAATCATTGACATAGGTCAAAGACTCACTATATTGCCAAGCTTTTTTCCAAGATTTTGGCATGAAGCCCCTTAAAAAACTAGGAATATGCTGATAGGCTTGTGAATCAGATTGAATATCCGCGCGTAAGGCTAAAAAATCAGGATTATCACTCCAGGAGTTGGCGACAACCGTCTGAGATTGCTTACGCTCCATCAATGCTTGCAAATCACTCAGTTCGCGCAATTCACTGGTAAAGCGTTGTTGGGCGAAGGATCTCTGCTGTAAATCTAAACGGGGTGCTCTAGTGGGTAAAATAAGGACCACCAAGAAAAAATAGAGAATTGCTACGGTAAAAATAATACCCAGCAGCAATCCAGCTAGAACCATTAAAATTGCTTCCATCTGTTAAGGCTTCTATCGTACGGGAATTTAGATGCATTCATGTCATCCCCGAATCTGGGGTCCCCCCATATGCTTAGTGTGCCCATGCAGTCAGTTAAATCTGACGTTTCTGACTCATAGGATACAGAATAAAAATTCCTATAGGTGGATCATATCCTCTATTTAAGACGATGCTTCCAGAATACTGCCTTGCCGAGGTGGCAAGTTTAGACTGATGGTAGTCATGGGTAGGCTGGATAAGGGTTCAGTGGTTGACGCGTTTCCATACAGGAATTCTATGTTGGACACAGGATGGGGCAATGGCGTCAGATCAACCGTTGTCGAGATAGCGTCTGTACCGCAATTGACAGCTGTAATTAGCATCTCCTCGTTCAAGCATCGCCCAAAGATATAAACTTGGTCCCTCGCTTGTAAAACTTGATACTGTCCTACCTGTAAAGCAGGGTGTGCCTGTCTAAGTTGAATGAGCTGTCGATGCATCGCCTGTAGTGGCAAATTCCAATCTGCTACTTCAGGAAAGCTGCGGCGACAATCTGGATCGATGCCACCGGGTAAGCCTACTTCATCTCCGTAATAAATACAGGGAGCGCCCGGAAACGTAAACATCAGCAGCGTTGCTAGTTCAACACTGCTGTAATCCAGATGCACCATGGATAATAATCGAGCTGTATCATGGCTGGACAACAGATTCAACTGTGTCAGTTGGATATCCCAAGGATACCAAGACAGCAAGTCTTGCATACGTTGGCTATAGTCTGGAGCATTGAGGGCTGGATAGGGGGCAAAGGCTGGTTGGGTGGTAAACGCTCTATCTACTCTTTGGCCCGCGGCAAAGGCAATTGTGGCTTGACGAAATTGGTAGTTCATCACCCCATCGAATTGGTCACCCGCTAGCCAAGGTTGGGCATTTTCCCAAATTTCACCCACAATATAGGCGTCAGGGTTAATACCTCTAACGCGATCGCGGAATTCTTGCCAAAATCCCGGTACTTGCACCTCATTGGGGACATCTAACCGCCAGCCGTCAATGCCCTCTTTCAACCAATATTCAGCGACCTGCATGATGTATTCGCGGACATCGGGATGGTCATGATTAAATTGCGGCAAAGACCGGTTATCATCCCAACCTACATAATTAGCAGGTTTATCCCCTTGATAGGCAGCCAATGGCCAGCCTTCTATCCTAAACCAATCCACCCAGGGTGAATGGGGACCATTTTCTAGGACATCATTGAAATAGAAGAACCCTCTACTGGCATGGTTGAACACACCATCCAATACCACCTTGATCTGATGCTCATGGGCTGCGGCCAATAAGCTCTTCAGGGCCGCATTCCCCCCCAAAACTGGATCAACCTGATAATAGTCATGGGTGTGATACCGATGATTAGAGGCAGATTGAAAAATTGGCGTTAAATACAGAGCCGTGATTCCCAAATCCACCAGATACTCTAGTTGATCAATGATCCCCCAGAGATTTCCTCCTTTATAGCCCTGCAATGTGGGGGGTGCTTGCCAAGGTTCCCATTGCACCTGGGTCGGCAGTGACGGGTGCTCTCCACGAGCAAAACGATCTGGGAAAATCTGGTAGAAGACGGCATGTTTAACCCAGTCAGGTGTATGGATAGGCATTATGGTACGAGTATTGTCGGGATAATGGCATTAATTAGAAAAAGTTTTCTATGAGCAACAACGACTTGCTTTCTGTTTGTAGAGTTGGTTTGACTGCCTGTATGATTCTAAGTCTGAAGTCGCTTATACTCACAGAGATAGATTAAGTTAGCAGTTTTGATTTTTTCCGTGACTCTCAATAGGTTTGTTTAGGTTTAACCTACAGCCTCAGCAGGATGTTATTCAACTTTAACCATCTAAGTCGTCACCGATGGGAGAATGCAGAATACACAGAATGTATTTATCATTGATTCCAGAAGATTAAAGGACTTTTGGTTGCAAAAGAGTTCGATTTAAATCATCCACATACTCCAGTCCAGTCCAGACCCTTACAGAGTCATCTGCATAATCCATCATTCTGGCAGATTGATATATGGATATTCACCGAGCCAACTCCTAAACATATGAAAGATGACGTTGTCGAAGCTGCCCATGAACGGCAGCGCCTCTCCGTACTACACAAGCAGCTGATCATCAGTTTGAAATTTCACCACAGTCAGACCTTGGAGCAGATTCCTTTGGAGATGGCGGTACAAGCCATGATCGAAGTGTGGCAGGCCTGTAACCCGTCTAAAACGACTAAACCTTAATTCGATTCAACTTTATAACCTAGCTCAGTAAGATGCATTCTTGACTGTCGCCATTTGGGTTGAACTTTGACAAACAACTCCAGATAGACTTTTCCCGCGATCAGTTTTTGAATTTGCAGGCGGGCCTCTGTACCAATGGCCTTGAGCATACTGCCTTTTTTGCCAATCACAATCTGCTTCTGAGACGATCGCTCAACATGGACTGTGGCTAAAATTCGCGTAATTTTTGGAGCTTCATCCACCCGATCAATCACAATTGCCACGGAATGGGGAACTTCTTGGCGAGTTAACAGTAAGATTTGTTCGCGAATCAGCTCTCCCATGATGAACCGCTCGGGCTGATCTGTAACTAAATCTGGTGGATAGTAGTAAGGACCTACGGGTAGCCGCTGCACGAGCTGGGTTTGCAGTGACTTTAACTTTGCCGACGTCAAAGCTGAAAATTTGGACACGGCCCAACGATTGGTCTTGGCGAGGGATCGATAGGTCTGATCTAATTGGGCGGATTGCTGAGGAGCTTTAGGCTGTAAATCCACCTTATTCAGCCCTAAAATTACAGGCGTCTGGGTTTGAGTGAGCAAATTGGCAATAAATCGATCTCCCCCACCCAAGGGAACAGAACAATCGACAACAAACAAAACCACATCGACGGCATGAATAGCCATGCGGGCGTTTTTGACTAAAATCTCCCCCAATTCATGATGGGGTTTGTGGATGCCAGGGGTATCCACAAAAATCATCTGGGCTGTGGGTATGCTCAAAATTCCCCGGAGACGATTCCGCGTCGTTTGGGCGACCGGGGAGGTGATGGCTATTTTCTGGCCAATCAGTTGGTTCATCAACGTGGACTTGCCCACATTGGGCCGACCGACGATGCCCACAAATCCAGACTTAAAATCGGCGGGGGCCTGAGGGAGAGGGGAAAAAGAATCAGGAACTGCCAATCGTATGGCTCCTCAATGGATAGGGCTAAAGCAGAATACCATTATCCCCAACTTTCAGATGCTAGAGAGGAAGTTGATCAATGGCCTTGGTTTCCCCAATTACTACCATAACGGCTCCTTTTTGGAGATTGAGCATCGGACTCGGGTTGATCTTAAATTGCTGATCGCGGCAAATGGCTAACACGTTGAGTCCGTAGCGACTCCGTAATTTTAGTTCGCCAATGGATTTATTATGGAACTCTTCCGGTACTACGATCTCGACAATGCTGTGTTGGGGATCCAGCTCAAACCGATCTAAAATCGAAGGCTTAGTCAGGGATCGAGCCAAGGCGTATCCAGCCTCATATTCTGGGTAGACCACTTGGTCGGCACCGACGCGCTTCAGCAGTTTGCCATGCACCTCCGAGGAGGCTTTAGCCACCACCTTAGCTACCCCGGCTTCTTTGACGTTTAAGGTGGTAATGATGCTCTCTTGCAGGTAGTTGCCAATGGCAATGATAACGGTATCAAACTCATAAATCCCGGCTTCCTTCAGGGCTTTGGGATCCGTAGAATCTAACTGCAACACATGAGCTGCCCATTGATTGTTTAAGACTTCGGCCACGCGTTTTTCGTCAATATCGGTGCCCAGGACTTCATGTCCGGCCTGATGTAAGGCCTGACAGGCGGCCCGGCCAAAGCGGCCTAAGCCAATGACGGCAAATTGATGGTTTTTCTGATTTAAACCTGGAAACAGGCTCAATGGTGATAGATTCACAAATATAAGTCCATAACGTCAGTTGCTTTAGCCCACGAGTAAAGATTCTTCGGGGTAACGAATCGTAGTAGGTCGAGGATCACCTAGTAAGGCGGCCATGAGTAGCAAGACGCCGACTCGGCCCATATACATGGTGGCTGCCAAAATTAATTTGGAACTCGCGGATAAGGCGGCAGTAATGCCTGTTGATAACCCGACCGTCGCATAGGCAGAGACGACTTCAAATAAAATATTGATGAACTCTACCCCCGGGTCAGCAATAGACATGAGGGTGGTGGACAACACAATGGTGGTAATCGAACCTACTACCACACCGATAGCCTTCAAAATCAAGGATGTTGGAATTTGGCGTTCATACATGGTTACGGCTTCTTTACCATGCAGAATAGCTTTCGTGCAGCTGCTCAGCACGCGGACAGTGGTGGTTTTGACGCCGCCGCCTGTGCCACCGGGACTGCCCCCCACATACATAAATGCAATGGTGAGGAATAAACCCGCATTGGTCATACTGCCCACATCAATGGTATTAAAACCAGCGGTGCGAGTGGTCATGGACTGAAACCAGGCTGATAAGAACTGATGATGCAGGCTTAAGGGTTTCAGGGTGGCCGGATTACGGGTTTCGGTGAGGAAAAAAGCGATGGTGCCTAGGGCGAGTAACATTACTGTTGTGCTGGTGACCACGCGGAAGTTGAGGGAGAAGATAATCCGTTTGGTCTTACCCGTCAGGCGTTCCTGCAGCCACAAATACACTTCAAAGATGGCTTCGTAACCAATCCCACCAATAATCACTAAGCCAGAGATGGTGAAATTGACGATCCAGGAAAATTGAAAGCTGCTAAGGCTGTCTGGGAAGAGGCTAAAGCCAGCATTATTCCAAGCACTGACGCTATGAAAAATGGCATACCAGAGGGCCAAAGGCACGTCATACTGCTGACTGAAGGTCCAGAACAGGATGATGATGCCAGTTAACTCAAAGATCAGAATAGTGGCAATGATGGAGCGCACCATCTGGTTTGCCCCTTGCAGTTTGGACCGATCTAAGGCTTGCTGGAGGGCAATTTTATCTCTAAGACCAAACTTGCGGCCTAGCAATAGCAGGAGGAAGGTTGTAGACACCATATAGCCCAAGCCCCCCAATTGGATCAGGGCGAGGATAAAGACTTGTCCTAGGGGTGAAAAATAAGACCCGGTATCGACGACAACATGCCCGGTGACACAGACGGCTGAGGTCGCAGTAAACAGGGCCACAATGGGACTATTCCACTCCCCACTGGCGGTAGAGATGGGGAGGAGCAGTAAGCCTGCCCCGATCAGAATGGCTGCTAAAAAGCCTAAACAAATGCTTCTAGAAACAGTCATTTTTAGTCCCTAAAAGCCATTGCCAATGATAGCCAAGCTCTTGGCAGGGGCTGAGGATTGGAGGTAAGAGTTTGCAGGTCATGATGGGCTAACAACATTGGGCTGAGCAGTCTGGGCGGCGGTGCAAATCTGAGATTGACGAATCCGCTGAATGGCTTCGCCGAGGCGATCACAATCGGCAATCAAACTAATCCGTAGATATCCTTCGCCATAGTGACCAAATGCGCTTCCTGGCGTCATCACAATTCCAGTTTCTTGAATAAGTTTCAAGGCAAAATCTGCGGATGACATCTCTACAGGACAGGGTGCCCATAGATACATCGTGGCTTTCGTTTTGGGAATGTGCCAACCTAGTTCTGCTAAGCCGGAAATCATAAAATCTCGGCGCTCTTGGTAGCGTTTTTGCACCTTATGTAAATGGCTATCCGGGAGCTGGAGAGCGGTTTGAGCTGCGGCCTGGACCACGGCAAAAATCCCATAGTCTAGGTTGGTTTTCAGGGTCCGTAGCCCTTGAATAATGTGTTGATTGCCCACTACAAACCCCACGCGCCAGCCCGCCATATTGTAGGTTTTGGACAAGGTGTGAAACTCAACGCCAATGTCTTTGGCACCTGGAATCTCTAGTAAACTGACGGGTTGATAGCCATCAAAGGCTAGCTCGGCATAGCAGAGATCATGGACGAGCAGAATCTCATGTTTGCGGGCAAAGGCAACGATGTCTTCAAATAATTCTCGAGGGGCAACAGCGGTGGTGGGATTACTGGGGTAGTTGAAGTAGAGGATTTTGGCCCGTTCGGCCACCTGATCGGGAATGCTGCCTAAGTCGATCAGCCAATCGTTGTCGGCTTTGAGGGGCAGCCCGTAAATTTCGGCCCCGGCTAGGGCAGGACCACGAAAATGGGGGGGATAGGCTGGGTTGGGAACCAGGACAACATCCCCAGGGTTGATATAAGCGAGGGCTAAATGGGTCAGCCCTTCTTTGGACCCTAATAGAGG
>CALDHF010000246.1 GCA_937941595.1 uncultured Acaryochloris sp.
TTCACAAACGTTGGCAAGTTCTGCCAAATTAAACCGGGAAATATCTTGACGGCGCTGAGAAAGATGAATCTTGAAGATTTGCTGACGTTCTTGTGGGGTGGGGAGGTCAACGAAGAAAATTTCGTCAAACCGACCTTTTCGTAAAAATTCTCCGGGTAAGCGCTCCACCCGGTTGGCGGTTGCCATCACAAACACAGGCGAGGTTTTTTCCTGCATCCAGGTTAAAAAAGACCCGAAAATCCGGCTGGAGGTACCGCCATCGGAATCGGCAGACCCAGCTCCTCCGGCAAAGGCTTTATCCATTTCATCGATAAATAAAATGGCAGGGGAGATGGATTCGGCGGTTTTCAGGGCGCTACGGAGATTGGCTTCGGAGCGGCCCACCATGGAACCATCGTAGACTCGGCCCATATCCAGGCGCAGGAGGGGCAGCCCCCAGAGTCGGGAGGTGGTTTTGGCAATCAGGGACTTGCCACAGCCAGGAACGCCGAGGATTAACATGCCTTTGGGTTGGGGCAAACCGTATTCACGGGCGCGTTCGGTAAAGGAGTCTGAGCGTTGAGTTAACCAACGTTTGAGTTCTTCTAAGCCGCCGACGGCGTCAATGGTTTGATCGCACTCAATATAGTCGAGGATGCCGTTCCGACGAATGA
Organism: uncultured Acaryochloris sp.; assembly: GCA_937941595.1. Taxonomy (GTDB): domain Bacteria; phylum Cyanobacteriota; class Cyanobacteriia; order Thermosynechococcales; family Thermosynechococcaceae; genus Acaryochloris. Next base: position 654 of record CALDHF010000246.1, read on the forward strand.
GCTGCTTTTTATCGGAGAGGACAATATCGACTTCAGCTTCGGTGAGCTGTCCGGCAGTAACTTTGGCTTTGCGGAAGACTTTTTCGACTTCATCTTTGGTCAAGCCTAAGGCAGCTTTGAGCAATTTTTCCCGAGCTTGAGTGGTCAGGGCAGGACCGGAGGGGAGTAACTGTCGATCAAGGACTTCTCTGAGTTCTCCTAAATCCGGTAAAGGGTAATCTAGGACGACCATTTCTTTATCCAGCTCCAGGGGAACCTGATGTACGGGAGACATCAAGATGATGGTTTTGTGGGTGTGTTTGAAACTTGCGATCGCATCCCGTAACCACCGCACCACTTCGGGACTATCTAGAAAAGGATGTAAATCTTTAAAAATGAAGATGGCGTTTTGGCGCTCGTTGATGGCGGACTGAATCGCCATTTGCGGAGACACCGTGTTGTGTTGAGTCGTACTTCGAGGCTGAGCATACTCAACGGTGCCCCGAGTCATGGTCCATACAAACACCTTGCGTTCAGGTTGCTTCTTAGCAATCATCGCAATAGCTTGCTCTGCCCGCTCTTCTTCTGGAGTAACGAGGTAGATCAAAGGATATTGAGCTTGAATCAAAATGCTGAGCTCTTCTTTCATGACCTTTGTCTCCCAATACAGGGGATTAATTACAGAGGATGCATGAAGTTGGACAGACAGCTAGACTCTATCAATTGGTAGATGAGTCAACGTTTAGAGACTCGCACCGACGAGTTCTTCAGTAGCTGCAGGTTGAACCTTCAGTCCATCATCACCTAACATGGCAGGCTGCTCTTTTATCGAAACCATCTCACCTGCACGCAAAAGCACCGTAGTAGTGCATTCTGGACAAGCATAAACTTGGTGGGTAGACCCATAAGCAGATGCTTCAGCTTGCTCAACCGCCTCAGGATGACCTAAGTAGAAGTCAATTGCCCGTTCAGCAATTGCCGACATCGGCTCCGAATCAACCGCTGCTCTGATTTTGAGCTGACGGTGGAGGTCGGGTGGCAAATAAAGAGTAACCTTTTGTTTATCTGACATATGACTGATGTAAATGGGTACCCGGGTATAGATTACAGCTTAATGATTAGCCCGATTGCTGTCAAGCCGCTATGCTGCTATGCCGTTAATTACGTTACATAAATACATACTAATGCCGCATCACAACTGTATTAGTGACACGGCGATATTACCGCTAAAACAGACATCTACATCGCTACCGGGTTCTCGATCGCGACTATGATAATCTCCTTCATAAATCAACTCCTTACCGTTCTGGCGGTAGATAGCTGGCAAAGGCTTTTTAGACGGCTGACAAAGAACGATATCTGGCTCTGGCGAGTTGGGCCGGAGATGAGGAAAGTTGACATTCCAAAAGGCATGGGAAGGTAGAGGTTGGTCCAATAAATAAAGGATCACTCGATGTGTCCATCGACTAGAACACTGCCAATCAATAGGGAGATCTCGCCGATGGTATTGCGAGAAAGCCATGCCAGGAAACTGATGCAAGGCAGCTTCTCTAACTGCGGCAACCGTCCCCGAAATATAGATATCCGCGCCTAGATTTCCCCCGGCATTAATTCCTGACAACACCCATGTCGGTGATGGGCACAGATGTTTCAGGGCTACACGCACACAATCAACAGGCGTTCCGGCAATGCCATACCCTGGCTGACTCTGCTTACCCTCTCCCATCATCACTAATTGCTCTTCAACGACAATAGGCTGAGCCGTCGTCACTTGGTGACCACAACCCGAGTGATGGGTCTGGGGAGCGACAATCATCGCTGGCTGAGAGATTGCTTGCCTTAAAGCTGCTAATCCAGGGGCATCAATGCCATCATCATTTGTCAAAATCCAAGTCATATCACAGCTCAGCACAGAATGAATACCCGTCCATTGTTCCATGCCTTCAAGATTCAAATTTCACCCTGACACCGTTCTGGAAGTGTTGGTCTAGAGTCAACCCAAATAAGTGCTCCAAATCTTCAGGGCTGCTGCTGAGCCATACCAAAGATGTTGAGACGTTCGCGGGACAGCTTGAGTTGAGTGGGGAGAATGCCAAACATGATCGAGGGTTAGATTGACTGCCCCAGCTAAATGCGCAGAAGTAATCGGAGTGACCCCATCTCCCCAGCATTCTCCTATACCGCAAGTCACCTGGTAACTACTATAGGAAAACCATTGAGCTAACCGGAAACTGCGTCGGCCATATAGGGCTTTGCCAGCAACACAGATATAGTTCACATCGGCATGAAATGCTTCTGGGTAATTGTCATTGACAAAACATAGATTGCGTTGCGTCCATTGTTCTTGGCTGGTGTGCGGTGTTCCCAAACTGATTAAACTATGGACCCAAGGCTGAGCCTGCCAAACCTGTCCACAATAAGGCTCAGATCCCATATAGATGCGGGCAATCCATCCCCCAGCTGAGTGGCCAACGATATTGACTTGCGTCGCTTGGGTGCGCTGGAGAACCTGTTGAACCGTTTGATCGAGGCATTGCAAAATATTGGTAACCGGTCGTCCGCCCAGAGTAACCAACCAATCTTGCCTGCGCAGAGGGACCACAACAGCATCTGTTCCCAGAGCAATCAGTTGGTGTTGCAGATTCAGATAGTCTTTAGCAGGGGCCAGGTATCCTGGCAGAATAACGGTAGGCAACATTTATGAATGCTTTCTCCAAGGGATTTGCAGCCACATAGTTATACCAGTAACGGACAACATCAGAAGGGCACAGGAATTGATGAATGGATACATCACTACCAACTTTAAAGGACCAAAATTTCCTTTATGCATATCTAGCAACCCAATATAGTCACTGTTGGCTCCAGCCAGGTTAGCGACTTGATAAAGGGAACCAGAGAGAGCAGTAAGGAGAAGGGGAAGTGCCCAAATGGAGACAATTTGAACTTTGCTGATAGCCATAGGGACAGAATATGGGTATCTACTGTCCTATTGTGACACTCTCCATTTCCCAGATACTTGATGCTGATCATTTCAACTTTTATATAGCCAAAAGATGGTTATCATTATTCCCCTGACTTATCTGGTAGATGGCTAGAACGCAACATTTTCTTGGGCAGGGTAATCGTAAACTTCGTACCTTGCCCAACTTGACTGTCCAGATCAATACGACCAGTCAACGATTGAGTCACAAGATTATAGACAATTTGCAGTCCTAAACCTGTCCCCCCTTGGTGACGAGCTGTTGTGAAAAAGGGTTCAAATATTTTGCGGCGATTTTCAGCAATTATTCCACATCCGTCGTCGCTATAAATAATCTGAATACCCTCCTCAGATTGGCTCACATCTAACAGCAACGTTCCTTGTTCACAGGGTTGGTAGGCATGGAGGAGAGAATTGGTCACCAAATTTGTAACTATCTGAGCCAATAATCCTGGGCAACTCCTGACAACAATCGAACTATCCCCCGTAAGTAGAAGTTGATGTCCTGTATTCTTCAGTTGGGGTCTTAAACTATTAATGACTTCTTGTAGGTAGGACTTGATATTAAATTGACGTTGCTCTTGATGAGATTGGTCAACAGCCACCTGCTTAAAACTATGAACTAGTTCACCCGCACGATGTAAATTACCCAATACTAACTTGGAACTGCTGAGGGCAACATGGGTATAGCGGTTTAATGTGGAGCGCATCAGTGGTCCCTGTTCCAGTGCTTGCAGAAAAACCTGTGTTTCATCTGCGAGGGTAGAGGCTGCAGTAATACTGGTGCCGATGGGAGTGCTAATTTCATGGGCTATTCCTGCAACTAAGTTGCCCAAGGCGGCCATCTTTGCAGATTCAATCAGCTGACCTTGGGTCGTCCGCAGTTTTTCAACCGTTTGGGTCAATGTTTTTTCCGTCGCACTTCGCTGGTCAATTTCGACCTTAAGGGTATGATTTTGAGCTTCAAGGGTTTTGGTGAGGGCGCAAAGACTTAAATGTACTTTAGTTCGAGCCAGAAGTTCTTCTAAATGGATAGGCTTAGTAATATAGTCCACTGCACCCACATCTAGTCCTCTAACTTTATCGTTAGGACTAGTCAGCGCTGTCATAAATATCACAGGAATAGTTTGAGTTATGGCATGGGCTTTCAGGCGACGGCAGGTTTCAAACCCATCAATATCTGGCATGAGTACATCTAAAAGAATGAGGTCTGGTTGGGCATAGACTGCTCTTTTCAGACCGCTCTCGCCGGAACGAGAAACAAGAACGGTTGAACCCAAGCCTTCTAAGGCATTAACAGCAACCCCTAAATTATGGGGATTATCATCAATGATCAGCAATGTGTGATTGCGAAAGTCAAAATCATCAGACATGGGGCTTAGATTCAGTATTTGAGAGGCTTCAGGAGTAGGAGAATATTTGGCATAACAGTCGAGAATAACTTAAATAGACTCGTGATCAGGTAGATATGGTTGAAGCCATGCCATAATTTTTTCGTCTTCAAACTGACAGGCGAGGGCGATAAGTCGATTGGCAAAAGGGGCAAATTGCTGACTTGAGATAGCTAGGTCATGGGCGTCTTGCTGTAATTGGGTCATATTACCCAATCGTGCTAAATCATACAAAGCTTGAATTATTTCCAGATCTGGAATTACTAGTGCTTGTGAAACACTGGGCTGACGTAACTCAGTTGACTGGGAAGGGGAAGCAAATACCCATTCCAACTCTAAGTATTGTTCCAGGACAGCATACAACTGCAATTCATCAATGGGTTTGGGGATAAAACCGTTACATCCTGCGTCCTGACTCTTCTGCTGATTGAGTTCTTGAACACTAGCAGACATAGCAATAATAGGAATGGATTGGAGCTCAGACATTTGACGCATCTCTTGGATCAGTGTTACTCCATCTTTGTTAGGCATTACTAGGTCTGTCAAAATTAGATCGGGGCGGCTCTGTAAGGCTTGTTTCAAGGCTAGTTGGCTATCTTCCACGACCACCAGATCAAATCCTAAAGGCTCCAGGATAGAAATAATGACTAAGCGGTTGACACTGTTGTCTTCAACAATCAAGAGTTGGCGTCGCGGTCCAGTGTAGCTAACGATTGAACCCACCATAGTATTTGTGGTTGTCTGTCCACTCGGAATCAGAAAAGGGACAGTAAACCAAAACGTGGACCCCTGGCCGATATGACTCTTAACCTGAAGAGTTCCCCCCATGAGTTCTATCAGTTCACGGGTAATGGATAGCCCCAGCCCCGTGCCTTCAGCTCGGCGATGGAGTTCGCCAACTTGTTCAAATGGACGAAAGATTTGGTCCATATGTTGAGGGGCGATCCCAATGCCAGTATCGGTAATCGAAAATCTGAGGATAATCTGATGGGCCTCTTCTTGCTCAATCGTAACGATGAAGGTTACCTGACCTTGGTCCGTAAATTTGACGGCATTGCTAAGTAAATTGAGTAATACTTGCCGTAGACGCTTCTCATCGGCTTTTAGCCTTTGGGGAAGTTGGTGGACTGGCTGGTAGATAAATTGCAGCTCTTTTTCCCGAGTTCCCATGTCAATGATATCGACAATATTTTCTAAGAACTGGGGGAGGTGAATATCAATGGGGTCAAGTTCAAGTTTATTCGCCTCAATTTTGGCAATATCGAGAATATCGTTGATCAGAGTCAGAAGGTGGGTGCCACTTTGATGAATGATATCTAGACTTTTCGCATGGTGAGGTAAAAAATGGGCATCTCTCTTGAGAATTTGGGCAAATCCGAGAATGCCATTGAGGGGAGTACGTAGTTCATGACTCATGTTGGCCAAGAATTCGCTCTTCGCTCGGTTAGCGGCGTCAGCAGCTTCTTTAGCAATTTGCAGGGCATTATTCAGGTTTTGTAAGGCTTCTTCGGACTGCTTGCGTTGGGTAATATCGTGAAAGGTACCAAGAATACCGATTAAGTCGCCGTGGGCATCATAAAGAGGGGCTTTGTTCGTTTCTAGCCAAATGGTTTGGCCATTGGGTTGGGGCAAGGGTTCAACCAACCCCAACTCTGGAACTTGGGTTGCCATAATTTGACTATCATGTTGTCGATACCAGTCTGCTTCTGCTTTCCAGGGCATATCATAGTCTGTTTTACCCATTAACTCTTCGATTGATGTCAGGCCTGTCGTCGTTAGAAAACTTTGATTGCATCCTAAAAAACGATACTCGCAATCCTTCCAAAAAATAGATTGGGGAATGGTGTCCATGACCAGTTGCAACAGCTGTTGAGAATTTTGTAGTTCTCTAGTTCGTTGGGTGACTCGATGCTCAAGTTCTTCATTGGCTCGCATCAGGCTTTGTTCCGCTTCTTTTAGCTGAGTAATGTCTTCATATGAGCCAAATATTCCGATAATTTCTTTTTTTGAGTTGCATATTGGTATTTTACTGGTTCTCAGCCATGAAGTAGATCCATCCAACCTATTTTGTTCTTCTTCATAGTTAATACGAGGAATACCAGTTGTCATCACGAGAGCATCATCGGCACGGAAAGAGTCAGCTTGTTCTGGCCAGGGCAAATCATAGTCAGTTTTGCCAATGATTTGTTCTAAAGTGTCAAGGCCTGCATCCTCTAAAAACAGTTTGTTACAGCCTAAATAACAAGAGTCACGATCTTTCCAAAAAACTCGTTGAGGTAGGGTGTCAAAAACCAGTTCTAATAGTTGCTTGGATTCAGTTAATTCATTGAGGACTTGTTCTAAAGCTAAGGCTTGATGTTGACGTTTATTGGCTTCCAAAAATAGGGAGATTAGATTGGCGACAGAGCGGATAAAGGTTTGTTCTGACTGATGCCACGAACGAGGAGAGCCAAGATGCTCACAACAAATGACACCAACACATTCTTCCTCAACTTGAAAACTAGAATCAAGTTTTGCACCAATATTGAGAGGCTTAAGAAACGTTTCAGACAATTCATACATAACGGGATGAATGCTGGCATCTGATGCAGCCAGAATGGGTTCATTGGTAATAGCTGTAAAGTAATGGGGATAGTCTTCTCGTAAGATTTCCATCCCTTGACTATGGTCACCAGACGTTCTATCAAATAAATTTACGCAAGAAACCTTAATTTGGTTTTTATCCAATAACCACACGCTAACGCGATCGACATTCAGGGTCTCTGCGGTGATTTCTGTGAGTTCCTGTAAGTGATGAGCAAGATCATTCCCGGCATTATTGTTGAGTTGAGAAAGCTTGACTAGGGCCGCAGCCTGTTGCCGCATGAATAGCTCATTATGTTTTAACTCAGCTTGCGTTGAGTTGAGGGTTAGCAGAGATTGTTCAAGTTTTTCGGCTTGTCGGGTTAGAGATTGTTCTGCGATTTTGCGATCGCTAATATCCTCATAGGTACCGAGCATGCCAACGGTATTGCCAAAAATATCGTGTAAGGGAATTTTATTGATGTCTGCCCAGATCTGGGTTCCATCTTCTGTATGAGAGATATGGATGTGATGAATTTGAGGTTCGCCTGTTGCCAAGATGTGGGGATCATCGTGACGATACGTGGCAGGGATTTGATCCGTTGCCACTAACTCAGCATCGGTTTTGCCCAGGACTTGCTCTGGAGCCTTTAATCCCACTGAAACTGCGAAATTTTTGTTGCACCCAAGATAGACTGAATCGTGGTCTTTCCAGTAGATGAGCTGAGGAATATTGTCGATCACGAGGCGCAGAAGCTGCTGAGATTCTTGTAGTTTTTCTTCGGCATGTTTGCGATCGCTAATATCTGTAGCAATGCTGCCAAGAGCGTAGGGTTGTCCCTGAGCATCAAACAGGGGGAATTTATTGGCAATATAGGTGTGACGACTGCCATCGGCGTGGGTAATCACCTCTTCAATGGTTTGAGGTTGACCCTGAGCCAAAATATTAGCTTCATTTTCCCAAAGTATTTTGGCGATTGGGGATGAGAATAGATCATGGTCAGTTTTGCCCAGAATCCTTTGGGAATCAATATTGAACATGTTCTCCAATACTTGATTGAAGACTAGGTATTTACCTTTTAAATCTTTGATAGATATAGCTGCTAGGGAGTTGTTGATGAATGTTTGGAGTTGTTGTTGACTCTGGCGCAGGGCATCTTCCGTTGTCTGTCGATCCATCTCAGCACCCACACGTGTGGCAAGCAACTGCAAGACAAACTCTAGGTTGGATATATCCAGGGGCAAGGGCTGGGTATCAATGATGCCTAAATTGCCAAGAATTTTCCCTTGAGAATTCTTGAACGTCACACCGATGTAGCTTTCTCCCCCTAACTGGGTGATTTCAGAGGCATGGGGAAATTGGGTCTGTAAGGCACGGGGAACGATGCTCCATTCTTGTTGGTAGGTTTCGAAATAAGGTGTTCCTGCTAAGTCAATGTCGTAGGGAGTGACGAATTGCTTTCCATTCCACAAGGCCAACATTCGCATTTGGGTAATGGTGTCATCTCTTAATTGAGCGACAAAGGCATAGCGAACTTGGAAAATTTCCACCAGATGCTGAACACAAGCCCTGTAAAAATCTGCCCCTGTTTTGTCTGCGGTACCTTCGACAATTAATTGCAATGCCTGTTGTTGCTGTTTGCGACTAGAAATATCGCTAAGGGTAGAAATTAAGACTGATTTGCCGTTGAAGGTGAGGGGTCGTATCCGCAGTTCAGCAGTGATAGATTGGCTAGAAGACTGGAAATGTTTGACCTGTAATTCTAATTGTTGACTGATGCCTTGGTGGGCCTGCCGACAGCGCTCTTGGAAAGGTAGAGACGCATCGGCTACCATCAGTTCAGCCATATTGAGGGATAGAATCTGGTCTCGATTGAGACCATGAATATCCAAAGTTCGCTGGTTGACATCGATGAGTTGACCGTGGTGGTCATGAATATAGATACCGTCATAGGCGGTATTGAGGATGATACGTAAGTCTCGTATCGATTGCCTCAAAGCCTGGGTCCGACTCCGCAGTCCCTTGTTCAGCTTATCTTGGAGTTGGGATTGGACGGTAACGGCTTGCCATCGCTCTAGTTCGGCAGCGGCTCTAGCGCCAAATATTTGTAAAACAGAATAGGTGAAATCGACGGATTGTAGGGGAGATTGACTGAAGCAGCTCAATACTCCTAGGGTTTCTCCTGCGGTGTCACGAAGCACGAACCCTAAATAACCTTCGGCATTGAGAGTCACTAGCAGTTGATCTGCTGGGAAGCTTGCTTGCACCTGCTGGATACAACGATAGGATCCCTCCCGTAGAGTAATTTCAGTGGGGGTATTGGCAATGGCAGAGGATCGATTAGGCTGTATCTCCCCTTCTGCATAAAAAGCTAGAGTTTCTAGATCTGTCCCAGATAAATGAGAGATCATGACTGCCGACATCTTTAAAGTTGTGGCAATTTCTTGAACGAGAATGGGAAAAAAGTCAGCTCCTTGGACGCCGGAGGTGCCTCTAAATAATCCAGCTAAGGCTAACTCGGCTCGTTTGCGATCGCAAATATCACGCACCAAGACCCAGATCTGTTCGTCCTCAGCGGGTAACAATCGGGCCTCAAAGTATTGAGGGTCTCCAGTCAAAGTATGGGCATATTCAATCTCTTGCCGTTGATTAGACTTGAGTGTCTCAACCATGGCCGACCGAATCGGCTCATATATTTCGGGTGGGAATACGGTCTGAAGAGACTGACCCAAAATCTGCTCGGGAGCGGGAAAGCTATCACCGTAAGCCTGGCTGGCATTACAACTGAGAATCGTTCCTTTTTTGTCCAGTCTGAGCAGCAAGTCTGGGTAAGCATCGAATATGGCTTGTAGCTCGGCCTGAGTATGGACCTTGTTTCTCTGAGCTTGTTGCTGTTGGTGCTGCACCCGATCTCGCTCTAAGGCAATGCCTGCTAAATCGGCGGCAACATCGATCCATTGGCGTTCGACTGCTGTTGGTACCCTAGAGGTTTTTAAATAGATTGCCATCACGCCTAAAATCTGGGCTTGATCATCTAATAGGGGGAACGACCAACAGGCTTGGAAACCATATCCAGAGGAAAGCTGATGGAAAGGCTGCCACCGGGAATCGGTCATGAGGTCGGTGGCAATCACAGGTTTTTTGGTGTAGGCAGCCGTACTGCTAGCACCTTGATCTGGACCAATATCAAGACCATCCATGCCCACCACATAGGTAGGCGGTAAATTGGGGGCGATGTAAGGGCAAAGTTTTTCTCCTGCCTCCACCAACAGAATCGCCCCTTTAGAATCCATTAGATGGCATTCTAGGCCATCCATCATCGTTTCTAGAACTTCTGTAGTGGGGATACCAGTGGCTAACTGCTTGAGAAGAGTAGTTTGGATATCTTGCCAACTAGCCAGGCGCACCTGGGCCGTAATATCCCGACAAATACAGACCATCTGATCTGGATCTGTCAGGGCAAAGGTGACATGGGCAATGAAAACTTCTCCGTCTTGACGTTGGGCATAGAGTTCCCCTTGCCAATGTTGATTCTGAAGGAGGAGGGGCCAAGCTTCAGTTTCTAGCCACTGAATATCTGCTGTCGAGAAGAGCATCTGCCAGGGTTGTCCCAGTAGTGCTTCGGGGTCTGGATATCCAAATAATTGCAGTTGGGCAGCATTAACATCCGTGCAGTGACCTGCTGAGAACAGGGCCATACCGTCAGTCGAAGCCTCTAAAATAGCCTTGGCCTTCTGCGGGGACTTAAGAATGTCTAGCTCCTGAGAAGACGGGGGTATATCCCTGGGAGTAGATGTTAGAACAGACACTTGCTCTTCTAAGGAATGGCAATATTGAGCAAGGTCTTGGGTATAGTGACCTGTGTCAACCAGGAGCTGTGTCAAGGTATGGAGCAGTTGCTGTGTGCTCGCGTCATTCATCGTAGTTGTCCCCCTGGCAAACCTACTTTTTATCAGCATACCCCCCTTTTAAAGGATGCTAATAGGTACAATCCACGAGGCATAAACATCCTGAGCGTTGGCTCAAGATTTTGGACTTGTCAAGCTGATAAGGGAGAAAATGTTTAACCCGTAGATCTCTGACTCAGTCTGTGTCTTGGGAATTTTCCAACAGGGGTTCTAGAAGTTTGATGATGATATCGAAGCGAAAATTCTCAGAGAGGGTTATGAGCTGAGATCGGACTGCTTCATATTCCTGGGGCATCTGGGCTAACAGTTCGGACGTTCGATTCGGATCTAAACTCATGGCCGCCTTATAAAGAGACCATTGTTGATCCTTGGGAAGACCTTGAAGTTGGTCAGAGGTCATGGGCACCAGTACTTCTGGAGATGGAGTTTGGGGAATCCCATCGTAGAGATACTCGACCCCTAAATATTCTGAAAGTTTTGCAAAAATTTCTGATTCTTGGAAAGGTTTACGGACAAAATCATCGCAGCCCATGGCCAGTGCTTTGGCTTTATCTTCTTCAAAGGCAAATGCAGTCTGGGCAATAATAATTGGAGGAGCATAAGGCTGGGCTGATTTGATGTGCTGGGTGGTTTCATACCCATCCAGACCCTGCATCCGCAGATCCATCCAAATTAAGTGAGGTTGCCAGGTGTGCCATCGTGCGATCGCATCTTTGCCACTATAGACTACATCGACTTCAAACCCCACAATTTCCAAAAGTTTCATCAGGAACATGCAATTATCTCGATCATCATCCACAATCAAAATTCGATAGTTGGGTTGGTCTGGAACTAGACCGATGACTCGGGTTTGCGGAATATGGGATTTTGTTTGACATTTTTTAGCAATCGCAACGGGAATAGCAAAATGGAAGCTACTACCCGCTCCGGGTAGACTGTTAACCAATAATTCTCCACCCATTAACTTCACATATTCACGACTAATGGCTAGTCCAAGTCCGGTGCCTTCATCGACGGTACTCCGGGCATGCCTTCCCTGGGTGAAAGGTTGAAAAATGTCTTCCAACTCCACCGCCGAAATGCCAGGGCCGGAGTCTTGCACCTTAAAATGCA
>CALDHF010000247.1 GCA_937941595.1 uncultured Acaryochloris sp.
CATGGCTAAATCCACTTCCCGATCGCCATAGTAGAGGGCAGGATCGAGAATAATCGGTTCGCCTGCTTGGCTGAAGGCCGCATTCCCAGACCATAGATCACCGTGGACCATGGACGATTCAGGATGGTGGCTTCCTAGGAAAGTCGGGATTTGATCGAGTAAAGCTGCACCATGACGAAAATGCCCACCCTGTCTCTGGGCGAGCTGTAGTTGGTAGCCCAAGCGCTGTTCTACAAAAAAGTCGCCCCAGTCTTGTCGCCAATCATTCTGTTGAGGGGTATCGCCAATAGTGTTGTTTTGGTGCCAGCCAAACCCTTGTGCATGGGACTGGCGATGCATAGTCGCTAATTGCTGTCCCATCAGGGACCAAGCTTGAGCATTGCCTTGCCCTAGGGGAATCCACTCCATAATGATGTAGCTTTGGCCTTCAGTGAGTCCCCATCCTAAAGGCTGAGGCACCCGGATGCTTTGAGAGGCCTGAATGTCTTTGAGACCTAAGGCCTCGGCCTCAAACATCGCCACTTTGCTGGCCTGATTCAACTTCACAAAGTAATGCTGGTGGCCATCACTGACCTGATAGGCCTGGTTGATGCTGCCGCCACTGACGGATTTGCGATCGCAAATCACAAACGCCTGCCCCGTCACCTGACTAATATGCTGTTGAATCTCAGTCCACATCACCGGATTGCACCCTTTAGAACGTCTCAATAAAAAAGGCAACCCCATGAGGTTGCCTTTTTTTAAAAAAAATCAATCGTTGCCCTAAAGCATAAACCAGGCCTAATCGTCGTAGATACGGCACTCAGCAGCATCAGGATTATCATCACAATACTTCTCAAGAGAATTCTTGGGTTCACTACCCGTTCCCTTTTGGTGGGCAGCTTCTGCCTGAAGTTCTTCCACGGCATCCCAGGCTGCAGCGCATTCTCCAGATGTAGATCCGCTAGTATCACAAGCTTCGCGCGCTTGCTCTAGTTCCTTTTCAATTTTTTCTTGAATATTGCTCATAGGTCAATTCTCAACCACTCTATATCTTATGTGTGTATCTGAGCGAACAGCCACAGCTTTTGTTCACTGAAGCTAGGTCATCCAAAGAAGTTCCTGGTTCTGAATTCAGTGTAACCCTAACTCACAATAGTTGACCGAACAGGGAAATGGACTGCCCTTTAACACTGTCTTAGGAATGTGCTTACCAAAAATTGAGAATATTGTTGCGCACAAGATCAGGTGCCATCAGGGTCGTTTCCAGAGCACTCATGGTTTTGCTACCACTGCCTTTCTGATGGGCAGCTTCTGCTTGCAGCTCTTCTACGGCATCCCAAGCAGCAGCACATTCTCCAGAGGTCGCTCCGCTGATATCACAAGCTTCGCGAGCCTGCTCCCGTTCTTTTTCAATTTCGTCTTGAATATTGCTCATAGGTCAATTTTCAACCACTCTATATCTTGTGTCTGTATCCGAGCGAACAGCCTTTGTTCACTGAAGTTAGGTCATTCCCAAAAGTTCCTGGCTATGCATTCAGGTCAATCCTAACTCACCCTAGTTGACTGAACAGGGAACAAGACTCCCCTTTAACACTGTCTTAGGAATATGCTTACCCGTCGTTAAATAATATTTAGCGCAAAATCGTGTATTATGAAGGTCATTTTGTAAACCCAGATACACAACTTTTCATATTTTTTTAAAAAATGTAGCGCAGCCTACCGCGCTTTCTCGAAGAGTACCGATATATTCATCATTATCAAATTCATGGGAGTCCCTCATGCCCACTATTTGCGACAATACCAACCAAAAAGAGTTGCTGCGTTTTTGGGTTCGTGAACTCACCCAATTGCCTGCAAACGAAGTCGACGAAATCGTAGCAACCTTAAATCAGTCAGAGACTGCATTGAATCCCGCGGCTTGATTTTTGACTGTTGGCAAGAAGAATCTTCGGCTAGCCCTGAACATTTCAGTTCCGCCAAGACATGACCTGAACCACTCATCTCTTGGCCCCTTTAGCTTTATCCAGTTTGAAGACAAACTCTGCTAGACTGCTTGGATTGTAAACAACCAACGAGTTTCTGGCTTTGGGTTTTGCAGAGCAATCTTCTTTGAAATTACTGTTTGTGTCCACCCCTGTTGGCCCTTTAGGCTCAGGGGTGGGCGGGGGCGTTGAGCTCACCCTCTTAAATATGCTCACGGCCCTTGCTAGTCGCGGTCACAAAATACAGGTGATCGCGCCGCAAGACTCTCGGTTGCCCCATCACCCAGTCGTTGAAGTTCCAGGTCATCCCCAGATTCTGGCCCAAACGCAATCTAGAGAAACGCCCATCCATCTACCGAGCAATTCGGTGCTGGCCAATATGTGGTCACGGGTGCTCACCTTGCAATCCCACTATGATTTGGTGGTCAATTTTGCTTATGACTGGCTGCCACTCTACCTCACCCCTTTTTTGACCACGCCCATCGCCCATTTAATTAGCATGGGTTCCTTGACGGAGGCGATGGACCAGATCATTGGTCAAATTGCTCAGGACTATCCCTATCAAATTGGGGTCCATACCCAGGCCCAAGCCCAAACTTTCCTTTTTGCCCAGCACTGTTATCCTGTCGGTAATGGTTTTGATCTGTCCCTCTATCAGTTTTCTGCAACGTCTGCCCCCTATCTCTGCTGGCTAGGTCGGATCGCCCCCGAGAAGGCCCTCGAAGATGCCGTGGCTGCCGCAGAACGCACGGGTTTGCCCCTCAAGGTTATGGGGCATATTCAAGACCAAACCTATTTTGATAGCATTCGGACTCAGTTTCCCCAAGCCCAGATAGACTACTTAGGATTTCTGGACACTGCGGCCATGCAGCAAGTGCTGCGGCAAAGTCAGGGATTATTGGTGACCCCTCGATGGGTGGAAGCCTTTGGCAATGTAGTGATCGAAGCCTTAGCCTGTGGTGTCCCTGTGGTTGCCTATAACCGCGGTGGCCCCGCCGAAATCATCCGCGAGGGTGAAACGGGATGGTTAGTCGAAGCCGACAATGTTGAAGCCTTGATCCAAGGGGTGCAAAAACTGCCTGAGATTGACCGGCAGGCCTGCCGTCAACAAGCTGAGCAGGACTATTCGCTATCAGCCTTTGCAGAACGGCTAGAGCAATGGTTTCAAAAAATCTTGCAGGCCCAGGGTTAAGGTATGGACGCTTGTTTACTACCACCGTTTTTGCAGCCTGGAGATAACCTCTGGGTGACGATGACTAGTGGAACCTTACGGGAAACCGCAGCCTTTGAACAAGGGGTAGCGGTGTTGCGATCGCAGCCCTATACCGTCCACCTTTCCCCCAATATCAACGATCGGTGGGGATACCTAGCAGGCAGCGATTGCCGACGACGGCTAGCCCTTATGGACGGAATCAAAGGAGACTATCAGGGCCTTTTTTGTGGTCGGGGCGGCTATGGAGGGGCACGATTATTAGAAGACTGGCAATGGCCCCCCGCCCCTGCCAAATGGCTAGTCGGATTTTCCGATGTCACGGCCTTACTGTGGGCACTGGCCACCCAAGGCATCGCCAGTGTGCATGGCCCCGTGATCACAACCTTGGCCCAGGAACCAGATTGGTCGCAACAGCGGCTATTTGATTGGCTGATCGGAAAACCCATTGCGCCTTTATCTGGACAAGGGTGGGGGCATGGAATTGCCCGAGGAATTTTACTACCCGGCAATTTAACCGTCGCTACTCATTTATTGGGAACCGATCTATTTCCCAATCTAGACCAAGTGATTTTGGCTTTAGAAGATGTAGGGGAAGCCCCCTATCGCATTGACCGGATGCTCACCCAATGGCGTTTAAGCGGTCTCTTGCAACAGGTAAAAGGCATTGCCCTCGGCAGATTTAGCAATTGCCAAGCCCCTCCTCGGATCCCCAGCCTGACCGTAGAAGACGTGCTCAAAGATCGCCTAGGGGATTTAGGGATTCCGATTGTCTCTCACTTACCCTTCGGACATGACGGCCCCAATGCCGCCTTACCCGTGGGCGTCCTCGCACAGTTGGATGGCGATGGCGGGACTTTAACCATTGTCCATAAAGACTCAAGTCCTTGACCCAAATCAGGCCACCTCAAAACGTGCGCTATCGTAAAAGGTAGAGACCATAGGACCCCTAGGCATGAACGAGCTCAGGCAGGCATTAGAACTGGCAACGGTGGAAGAACTGCAAGACTTAACAGACTTACTGTTTCGACGCAAATACAATCCTTTAGATTATCTACGGGAGCCATCACCGGAGCAGGTTCAAACCGCCAATCACCAAGATTGGTTAAATGTTCTAGAAGAGCGCTTTCGGTTTGTGGCTGCTGACGGCTTTACGGTCCTCAAAGGTCAAACTGAGACCTTGAGCTATCGCCAAGTCCTAGATCGAGTGGGGCGTCATCTCCAGCTCAGCTACGCGCCAACCTTGTCGACCACAGATATAGAAGCTGAGATTTATCTGCATCTGATCAAAGAAGCTTGGAAAAAGTTACCCAAAACTCAGCAAGAGCAGTTACGCCAGCGCATCCAAACTGCCCTCGCCAACGCCCCCGGTCAACCATTGCCTGTGCAGTGTCAAGCTGATCCCTGGCGGTGGCTGCTGGAAGGAAGCGGTGCTTTAGCCGTATCATCAGTGTTGCGTCCGTTGTTGTTACGACAAATGGCGCAGCAATTTGCGGCTCAGATGGCAGTCTATCAAGTGGCAAAACAAGCTGCACCCCAGTTAGAAGGACACTTAGCCTTACAGGCCGCTCGGCGGGGAATGGCCTGGAATACCGCTCGGTACGGGGTCATGCGAGGCGCTTTAACCGTCGTCAGTTCGGCACTGTGGCTCGGCTTATTTGCGGACCTGGGTTGGCGGGCAATCGCCACCAACTACGGACGCGTCATCCCGGTGATCTTCACTCTGGCCCAAATTCGCTTAATTCGAGGAGAATCCTCTTGGCAAACTGTTTGAGTACTCTATTGCATGGCCACTGATCTCCATACCTGGTTCGCCCCCACCCATTTCATCATGTTGGCTCTATTGGTGGGCTTCGGATTAACCCATAGTGGCCTGGCCTCCCTGCGGCTAGCTGCTGAAAAAAGACTCGGAGCCAGACTCTATCGGGTCATCTTTGCGCTCGCTAGCATCACCGTGGCCGTAATTGTAATTGGCTATTTTCTCAAGCATCGATACGATGGTGTCCAGCTTTGGCAGTTACAGGGAACACCGGGGCTGAAGGGCTTTGTCTGGGCCTTATCCGCGATTTCCTTTATTTTCCTCTATCCCGCCACCTTCAACCTGCTAGAAATTGCGGCCATTCAAAAGCCCCAGGTCCATCTCTATGAAACGGGCATTATTCGCATTAGCCGCCATCCCCAAATGGTGGGCCAGGTGATCTGGTGTATTGCCCATCTGCTTTGGGTCGGGACATCTTTTACGTTGGCTACTTCCCTAGGCCTGATTGGGTACCACCTGTTTGGCGTCTGGCATGGGGATCAACGGCTAGCCCGTCGGTATGGAGATGCCTTTGCGGCGGTCAAAGCTCGGACTTCAGTGGTGCCCTTCCTCGCAATTGCCCAAGGTCGGCAAACCCTCAAAATCCAGGAGTTTTTAAAGCCTGCCTATCTAGGGGTTGCCGGATTTGTCTGGCTATTTTGGATTGCCCATCCGTTGATGATGCGTGCAGCAATCAACATTCGTTGGTAGCATGATCCCACCCCTGTTTTGATTTTTGAAACGATTGAGCATGCTGACTGCGATTGAAGAACGTACGTTTGACCGAGACGTTTTAAAGTCTGACATTCCTGTTTTAGTCAGCTTTTGGACGCCTTGGTGTAGCATTTGCCGCTGGATTGAACCCGTGCTGCATCAGCTTCAATCAACCCATGTCCTTAAAATCATATCCGTCAATGCCGATGAGAATTTTAGATTAGCCCGCCGCTATCAACTCACCAATATTCCGAGCCTGTTGCTGTTTGACCAGGGGCAATTGGTCTATCGCATCGACCACATTAGCAATCGTGAAGATGCACATCGTCTCTTGCACATCGCACTCGACTCAGTTGCGTCATCGCAGTTATCGGCAGGGTAACCTAACTTTACATCTTTGAATGTCTATAGTTTGATCAGCATTAAGGCCCCAAACATCTAGTGGGACTTCCATTCCAATGATCAATCTTAAGGTCTCCAAGTGCAGACTTCGGTCTGACAATGTGTAACAATGTAAATTGTTTTACAAACTGTTAAGTTTTTTTATTGCAGCTGACGATGGATTCGTTATACCAATATTCCTGGCTGATTCCCGTATTGCCCCTGGGCGGTGCAATACTCGTAGGTTTTGGCTTAATTTCCTACAATCGAGCGACCAACGCCCTCCGTCAAATCAATGCGGCATTTATTGTGTCGCTGATGGGAACCGCAATGGTTCTCTCTTTTGCGATTTTATGGAGTCAGATTCAAGGCCATGCGCCGTATTTGATGACCTTTGAATGGGCTTCAGCTGGTGACTTTCACTTATCGATGGGCTTTACCATCGACCATCTGACCTCACTGATGCTGGTGATTGTAACCACGGTTGCCTTTCTGGTCATGATCTACACCGATGGGTATATGGCCCATGACCCGGGCTATGTCAGATTTTATGCATATTTAAGTTTATTTAGTTTCTCCATGTTGGGATTAGTTGTTAGCCCTAACTTGGTCCAAATTTATATTTTTTGGGAATTGGTGGGCATGTGTTCCTACCTACTCGTCGGTTTCTGGTATGACCGCAAACCCGCCGCAGACGCTTGTCAGAAAGCGTTTGTCACCAACCGCGTCGGTGACTTTGGGCTATTGCTGGGAATTTTGGGTCTGTACTGGGCTACCAATAGTTTTGAATTCGATGTCATGGGTGAGCGATTGCAAACCCTGGTCTCAACAGGCGAATTGAGCGGAGTGGTTGCAGCCATCTTCGCCATTTTGGTGTTTATGGGACCGATGGCTAAGTCGGCTCAGTTTCCCCTTCATGTTTGGCTGCCTGAGGCTATGGAAGGACCTACCCCCATTTCTGCCTTGATTCATGCAGCGACGATGGTTGCGGCTGGGGTGTTTCTAGTGGCTCGGATGTTTCCAGTCTTTTCAGAAATTCCCACAGCCATGCAGTTCATTGCCTGGACCGGAGCCATTACTGCCCTGCTAGGGGCAACGATTGCCGTTACCCAAAACGATATTAAAAAAGGACTCGCCTACTCGACCATTTCCCAGCTCGGCTACATGGTGATGGCCATGGGCATTGGTGCCTATTCAGCAGGTCTGTTCCACTTGATGACCCATGCCTATTTCAAAGCCATGCTGTTCTTAGGGTCCGGCTCTGTTATTCATGGCATGGAAGCGGTCGTCGGGCATAATCCTGCCTTGGCGCAAGATATGCGGTTGATGGGGGGGCTGCGCAAGTACATGCCTTATACAGGCATCACGTTCTTAATTGGTTGCTTAGCCATTTGCGGCATTCCACCCTTTGCTGGCTTTTGGTCTAAGGATGAAATTCTCAGTTCGGCGTTTGCCGCTAATCCGACCTTGTGGTTCGTGGGCTGGTTGACGGCTGGTTTGACGGCCTTCTATATGTTTCGGATGTATTTTTCCACCTTTGAAGGAGATTTCCGGGGCAATATCAACGCTCTACGAGAGCAGATTGATGGTAAACCAGCCACCGCCAACTTCGGTCCGGGGGCGATGGATCCTCGGGAATTAACCCTAGTTGCAAATCCAGAAGATAACCATCATGCGGATGATCACCATCATGCGGATGAACCCCATGAGTCTCCGATCACCATGACTCTGCCTTTGGTAATGTTAGCGATCCCCTCCATGGCTATTGGCCTATTGGGAATGCCTTTTAACAATCGCTTTGAAGCCTTTATCTATGCCCCCGGTGAAGCCAATGCGGCCATGGAGGCTGCGGCCGAATTTGAATGGCAAGAGTTTCTGATTATGGCCGGGAACTCCGTTGGCATTGCTCTCATTGGGATTACCCTGGCATCTTTGATGTATCGAACCCGGTCCGTGGATCCAGCTGCGATCGCAAATCGGTTTCCCTCCCTCTACGAATTCTCCCTCAACAAATGGTTCATTGATGATCTCTACGAACGCACCTTTATCAAAGGCTGCCGTCGGATTGCCCGTCAGGTCCTTGAGGTTGATTTCAAAGTTGTAGATGGGATCGTTAATTTTGCTGGCTTTATGGCAGTCGTGACCGGGGAAGGCCTTAAATATTTAGAAAGCGGTCGCGCCCAGTTCTACATGTTCGTCATCTTTATAGCAGTCTTGGGCATCTCCATTGCCTCTGCGTTTTAAATATTTCCCATCAGTTCTCACTCACACAATAGTCGTTGCATATCCGTCATAAGAGATAGCGGTTCATGAATCCAGATACCTTTCCTTGGCTGTCCACTCTGATTTTTTTCCCCATTGTGGCCACCGTTGCTCTCCCCTTTATTCCCGATCCAGAAGGTAAAGGCAGGCCCATTCGCTGGTACGCCCTCGTCATTGGTCTCATTGACTTTGTCCTCTTGGTCTACGCCTTTTATACCCAGTACGACTTTTCGGACCCTGGGCTGCAAATGGTAGAGCATTACGACTGGATTCCTAACCTCGGGGTGCAATGGTCCGTCGGTGCCGATGGCCTATCCATGCCCTTGATCTTGCTGACTGGGTTTGTAACGACCCTGGCTATTCTGGCGGCCTGGCCCGTCACCTATAAACCGCGGCTATTTTTCTTTCTGATTCTGGCCATGTATGGCGGCCAAATTGCTGTATTTGCCGTCCAAGACCTGCTCGTCTTCTTTTTGGCTTGGGAACTAGAACTGGTCCCTATTTATCTGCTCCTATCGATTTGGGGTGGGTATAAGCGCCTCTATGCCGCTACTAAATTCATTCTGTATACAGCGGTTAGCTCCCTATTTATTTTGGTCGCCGCCTTAGCGATGGCTTTCTACGGGCCCAACCTGACCTTTGATTTACAAGCATTAGGGGCCAAGGATTATCCCCTCACCTTTCAGCTATTAGCCTATACCGGCTTTCTGATTGCCTATGCAGTTAAATTGCCGATTGTGCCCCTACATACCTGGCTCCCTGATGCTCACGGTGAAGCGACTGCGCCCGTACATATGTTGCTGGCTGGAATTCTCCTGAAGATGGGGGGGTATGCCTTAATTCGAATGAATGTAGAGCTTTTGCCCGATGCTCACAGCTATTTCGCACCAGCACTCATTATTTTGGGTGTGGTCAATATTATTTATGCAGCCCTGACTTCTTTTGCTCAACGCAATCTAAAACGAAAAATTGCTTACTCATCTATTTCCCATATGGGATTTGTCCTCATTGGCATTGCCTCATATACCAATTTGGGCATGAGCGGTGCCGTCTTACAAATGGTTTCCCACGGATTAATCGGAGCCAGCCTATTCTTTTTGGTTGGGGCCACTTACGATCGCACCCACACTCTAATTCTGGAAGAGATGGGGGGCGTTGCTCAAAAAATGCCCAAAATCTTTGCTCTGTTCACCACCTGCTCTATGGCCTCTTTGGCTCTACCGGGCATGAGTGGTTTCGTCGCAGAATTAATGGTGTTTGTAGGCTTAGCCACTAGTGATGCCTACAGTCTCAGTTTCCGGTTGCCCGTCGTTATCTTGGCAGCCATTGGCGTCATCCTCACCCCGATTTACCTATTGTCGATGTTACGAGAGATTTTTTACGGACCTGAGAATAAAGAACTCACGTCTCATGAAAAACTAGTCGATGCGGAACCCCGTGAAATCTTTATCATTGCCTGTCTGTTAGTACCGATTATTGGGATTGGTTTATATCCCAAAATCATCACTCAGGTCTATGATGTCAAAACAACGCAGTTGGTTGCCTATATTCGTACTTCCGTGCCCTCGTTGGCAGCAAAGGAATCAAACACCACCTTGGCTACTGCTGCCAACTTTGAGTTGAAAGAAGCCTACCAGGCTCCTGTACTCAAATAACCTGAATTTCAGTTAATTTACTGAAATTTTTGAAGCCGTCACAGACTATCCTTCCTTTTGTGACGGTTTTCTAATAAAAATATTTCTATTCAACAGGTTCGATATTGTATCGGAGCTGACGGGTTTGCTCAACAAATACCCCTGAGCAATCTCACAACCAAGTTTTTGGAGTTGATGATATTGCTCTGCGGTCTCCACACCTTCGGCAATAATTTCATGTTCTAGATTGTGACCCATTTCTATCATGGAGCCAATCAGGGTCTTGGATTTATGGTCGACGAGCATATCATCGATAAATACTTTATCGATTTTCAGACAGTCAACTGTCAGGTGTTTGAGAGAGGCAAACGATGAGTAACCTGTCCCAAAATCATCGATTGCCAATAAAACACCGAGA
>CALDHF010000248.1 GCA_937941595.1 uncultured Acaryochloris sp.
ATGGTCCGGATATTATTGGCAAACCCTAATAGGGTGTCCGAATAGGCATCCCGGCACCATTGCAGGGCGACTTCTACCGTGACATTATTACGTTCCCCTTCCACATAGATACATTCTTCATGAATGGGTTCTTTATCCCGATTCATATAATCGACATATTCTTTAATACCACCGTCGTAGCGATAGGTTTCAACTTTGGGTTCGTCTGTGTCCAATAACGCCAGACGATTGTCTTGAAAGGTAATTTCTACCCCAGCATTGAGGTAGGCGAGTTCCCGGAGACGATTAGACAGGGTTTTGTAGTCAAACTCAGTACTAACGGTGAAGATTTGGTCGTCCGGCAAAAAGGTGATGGCAGTACCAGACTGTTTACGATCGCTGTCTTCAGCCACCAATTCCGTTTTGGGAATGCCCCGTTCAAACCGTTGGGTATGGACTTTATTATTCCGCCACACCTGAACCTGGACCCATTCTGATAGGGCATTAACGACGGAGATACCAACGCCATGCAAGCCACCCGAGACTTTATAGCTATCGCTGTCGAATTTCCCCCCCGCATGGAGGACGGTCATCACGGTCTCTAGAGCGGATTTACCCGTGGTGGGATGCAGATCCGTGGGAATACCCCTACCATCATCAGTCACCTTTACGGATCCATCTTCATTGAGATAGATGTGAATATGTTTGCAGTGTCCTGCAAGGGCTTCATCGACAGAGTTGTCCACCACCTCGTACACTAAGTGATGCAATCCCCTAGGGCCAGTGCTACCGATGTACATCCCTGGGCGTTTACGAACCGGCTCCAACCCTTCTAGGACTTGAATCTGATCTGCACTCTAGTTTGTGGCCATGTAATGAAGCGCTCCTATAAGCGACTTAAAGCTATGTTGATCTGGATAAATACAAAAAACCTCCCAAATTCTATCACAAATGCCTTTTAAGCGATTTTAGACCTATCTTAAGAGCCATTTAGACTAGGGCTGTATTATAAAACTTTAGGATTGAGAGGTCATGACACCGGGCTTAATTGTGATTTGTGGGCCAACAGCAACGGGCAAATCCTCTGTAGCGATGGCTCTGGCCCAACGTTTAGGTTTTCCAATTCTAAGTGCAGATTCCCGGCAAGTATATCGTGCTTTTGACATTGGCACCGCAAAACCTGTTCAGGCAGATCAAGCCCTGGTTCCTCACTATTTAATTGATATTTGCGATCCGACTGAGACTCTCACGGTTGCTGACTATCAACAGCAGGCTCAAAGCCTGATCGCTCAGTTTCATGCTCAGGGACAAACGCCGCTACTCGTAGGAGGGACGGGACTATATATTAGGTCAATCGTGGATGGGTTGAAAATCCCTCGGGTGCCCCCGCAATTGGAGTTGCGATCTCAACTCCAATCCCAAGGCCAATCCCAAATCTATCAATGGCTCCAGCAAATTGATCCCCAATCTGCGAGCAAAGTTCATGCCCATGACCAAGTCCGCACCCTAAGAGCCTTGGAAGTTTACTATGCTACAGGTAAACCTTTATCTCAACAGCAAGGTCAAGATCCTCCGTCCTACCCCATTCTCCACATTGGCCTAGATTTTAAGGATCTAGACCAGCGCACAGCAGCCATCCGCCAACGAACCGCCGCTATGTTAGACCAAGGCTGGCTGGCAGAAGTACAAACCTTGATCGAAACCTATGATCCTGATTTGCCTCTTTTAAATACCCTAGGCTATGCAGAAATGACCGCGTATCTACAGCAACATATCTCCTTAGAACAAGCCGAAGTGCAAACAATTATTCACACCCGCCAGTTTGCAAAACGTCAACGGACCTGGTTCCGGGCCAATTCTGCCATTCACTGGTTTGATTCAGCAGATTCTAGCCTAATTTCTCAAGTATGGGATTATATCCAGACCCAATCTTGGGTGCAGCCGATAAACTCTGGCAATAATCACCAAAATCTGACAGACCTTTGTTAAAATAACTGGGTCGTTTTAGTACAGTACCTCTTTGAGCCAGTCTCTCGATTTGCCTCAGGTCGGTGACCCCAAGACTGATGAGTTTTTACAAGAACTAGCCGCAATCCAACAAACGAGTTCTAAACGCATCGCTATTCTGGGTTCTCGACATGTTCCGCTTATGCATCAACACATCATTGAGATGATGAGCTATGCATTGGTCCTTTCTGGTAATCGTCTGCTCACGTCAGGTGCCATTGGCACCAACGCGGCTGCTATTCGAGGAGCCATGCGGGCTGATCCCAAGTTATTAACCGTGATTTTGCCCCAGAGCATGACTCAACAGCCACCAGAGTCCGTTCGACAACTAGAGAAGGTCATGCATCTGGTAGAAAAGCCGGAGAATGATTCCCTCCCCCTAGCAGAAGCCAGCGCCATCTGCAATCAAGAAATTATTTCTCGTTGCGATCAGCTGATCTGCTTTGCCTTTCACGATAGCAATACGCTGTTGAAAACTTGCCAGGAAGCTGAAGAACTGCGGAAGCTAGTCACCCTATTCTATTTCGACTAAGCCCAGCATTCATTACCTTACTCAAGCTTGCGAAGTGGAGGGCTGCTCAGGTAAATCTACAGAATCAAGATCGTCAGTATCATTACGCTCGTTAGCCGCAAACATCCGCTCTCGTTTCTCCCGCATCTTTTCCAAGTTAGCAATGCTTTCGGCCCGCTTTTGGCGGAGTCTCTCTAAATTAGCAACACTTTCCGCTCGCTTTAGACGAAGTTCTTCCAGATTGCTGGTGGTCTGGACCCTTTTCTGTCCCACAGACTCCAGATTGATAGAGTCCGCCGACGGTTGCTGCTGCTGGGAAAGATTATTCTCTATGGTTTGACTAGCACTCTGCTGAGGGGAAGTACTGTCCGTCTGGTGGAGCTGATCCGGTTGTGCTAGCCCTGGGAGTAAAGATTCAGATTCCGTTTGTGGTGCCAAAGAAGCCGATAGGGCTACCTCTGACATAGGTGCCAGTGAATCAGGTTCAGCTTGCGTTGGCGTTGAAGGGGTAGATATTGTCGATGATGTTGATGGCTCAAGGTTATCAACAGCGGGCGGAGATAGTTCTTTCGCCACTGCGGTGAGGTCTTCGCCCACCACTTGCCATCCTGAGTGCTGGTTCAAGGCTTGACTCAGTTGTTCAAAAATTTGGGCGCAGTGGTTATTCGTTTGTAACGGTAATTCCTCATTTTTAACAACAACGTCTAAGCTAGTACCATTGTTTGTTGCTCTGGTGCTATCCACTAACACTTCGATAGTTACAAGCTTGGCAAAAGGAACTTGACCTGGCGCTTCTCGGGCGATGACACAATCTTCCTTAGAAAAAAGCACCTCCAAATTACAACTCTCTAAAACGGCCTTTAATTGTATAAGACAGTCACTCAAAGAGGATGCAACTGATAGCGAACGAGTGTATCGAGCCATGGCAATTAGAAGGATGTGACATTAATGAGAGAAGTCCACACTATAATACCCAATCTATCTTCAGATTGCTCGAAAATTACTAATACATATACTGGGTTAGTATTTTCAGTCATGAACCAAACGACAGTATCTGTCCGCATTGGGTGGAATATCCTCGAACAAGAGGCAAAAACACCCTAATGTTGCCTCGCACAGTTACAGAGATTTATTGCCAAAAATTTCAGATCAAAAAATCAGGTCTACTCGTTATATATTTGCTCTTCTGAATCAAATATTTCATTCCTAACCTATATTTTTATTTATGTATAGAAAAAATATGAATTTATCAATTTCTAGTTATTATCTTGGCTAAACTTACCTAATATTCTTGAGCTTTAATAATCGGTTAGGAAATTGCTCAAAATCAGAGAAATAAGCTGATAAAAAACCAGTATTTTCCGGCAATCGCGCCATATCCGAGGTTGCTAAAGCGAAAATATCTCTCCTCTCTAGCTCTAGATAAATAATGTCTCGTTGACGGAAATACTCCAGAGTAAAGTGTGTGATCCTATCCTGGAGCTAATTTTCCTGTCCTGATATCTTAATAAACGACCCGCTTGTTGATAGGATGATCCTCCTACTGTGTTATTCCAATTGGGGAACGACACACGAGAGAGTAGAATCGCAATGCCTCGAAGTGGATGCTGCTGCAATATGAAAGGAAAACTATAGAAAAGTAGATCCATGGGATGGACCGAGCCATAATGTTGGCGGAAGTAAGATCTTTATGTTTTCTGACTGGATGACTGATAATGCGCGTTCATCTATGTCTTGATCTACTATCATCCATGGTTCCGTTCTATTTGTGACAGTACTGCTGTGAAATTCAACAATAGACCCAATCGTTGTCTGGAAGTAGCGGGTAAAACCTGCTGGATCAGCCGAGATGTCACGGTATTAGGCATTGCCTTTTTTGTGATTGGAGATACTGCCTATGTGCCTTTGGGTTTGAGAGGAGACCAGATGCCAACGGAATCAGGCAAATGGGGTTTGCCGGGCGGCTATCTTGACTATGATGAAACGGCGGGAGAAGCAATTATCCGCGAAACCTGGGAAGAACTGGGTCTAAATATTCCTCATTTACAGCAACAGTATCCTTTTAAGGGATCCCTAGACCAACCCTACTACGTCAGTTCACGCCCTTTGAGACTTCAAAATGTGTCTCTGCGGTTCCCCATGATGTTTTTTCTAGAGGATAAGACCCAACTCCCTCCCCTTCAACCGCAAGTCGCCATCCATGAAGTTGCAGAAACCCGATGGTATGACCTAGAAAAAGCCAGCCAAATGCAGTTGGCCTTTAACCATCAAGATATGATTCAGCATTGTCTAGAAAACTACTACAAAGGTATTTGGCCTGCTCAGTAGCGCTGCTTTGCAGGATTCATTGAGGGGGAGAAGATCTATATGTCTGCAACAGCCACGCTTTTAATTTCTTGCCCTGACCAGAAAGGGTTGGTCGCCAAAATTGCCCATTTCATCGCTACTCACCAGGGCAATATCATCCATGCTGATCACCATACGGACTTTGCAAATCAGCTATTTCTGAGTCGGCTGGAGTGGAGTCTGGACGGGTTTCAGTTGTCGCGATCGCAAATCGGTACCCAATTCTCTGAACTCGCAGAATCCTTACAGGCTAATTGGCAACTACACTTTTCTGACAGCAAACCCCGAATGGCCATTTGGGTCAGTAAGCAAGACCATTGCCTGCTAGATCTGCTGTGGCGGCAGCGAGCCGGAGATCTCTCCGTCGAGATTCCCCTGATTATTAGCAACCACGATACTCTGCACCCCATTGCTGAACAATTCGAGATTGATTTTTACCACTTGCCAATGGCAAAAGAGAGTAAATCTCGGCAGGAAAAGCAGCAGCTAGCATTACTTAAGCAATACAAAATTGATCTGGTGGTGCTCGCCAAGTATATGCAAATTCTCAGCCCTCAATTTATCGCGGCTTTTTCATCGACCATCAATATCCACCATTCCTTTCTACCCGCGTTTCCGGGGGCAAACCCTTACCAGCGAGCCTATAAACGTGGCGTCAAAATCATTGGAGCCACAGCCCATTACGTTACCGAAGATCTGGACGAAGGGCCGATTATTGAACAAGAAGTCGTGCGGGTGAGCCACCGAGATTCTAGTGCAGAGTTTGTTCGCAAGGGCAAAGATGTAGAGCGCTCAGTGTTAGCTAAGGCCGTGCGCCTCCACCTGCAAAATCGCGTATTGGTCTACAGCAACCGCACGGTTGTTTTTGATTGAGGCGTTCTGTCGCAAGAACAAGCACCAATACTATTGTTGGAGACTTATTCCTTTCCTCTCCCACGAATGAAAATTGCTGCCCCCTTCAAGGGGCGACATGACCAATCTGAGATTATTCCGCTACATGTCCGTTGGTATTGCCGCTATCGACTGGGAAGAGATGATGCTCGAAAAAGAATTGGAGGTTGCTCACAGCACCATCAATCGGTGCAGGGCAGTCAGAACGAGGTAAATGTAGAAACTGTGGTGGTGATCAAGTTACCCCAACAAACACCCTAGAGCCTATTTTCAGGAGCTATACTAAACACGCCTTAATAGAGGAATCTGTATTGAAACCCCAACTTGTCTCACTGAAGCACAAGCCAACAGCCCAACTCACTCTGGAAACTCCAACAAACGTCGAGTCAAACCCCGCACATTCAAATAAGCTATCATTTCCAACGATCGCACGGAAAGACGATGTGCCAGTCAATCATAAGCCAGATATCGAGTCTGGAGGCGAAGAGAGCAAGATAAAAGCTGCTTCTGTTGTCCATATTCACCGAGAACCCACTTTTACTCAAAGACCACAGCAAGGATCTGCAAAGCGCACCCAAACTAGAAGAGCCAGACCTCCTAAGGTATCCAGAGACTTTGAGGCAAAATTCCATGTGCTTGAGAAAAGACAAAAGAGTCTCATCCAACAAACAAAACTAGAAGGGCAACTTAAGTATTTGTCGATCTCCCGAAGCAGTTCAGGGCAATTTTGGATCACCGTAGAGGGCAGCGGCAAGCCTTTCATCAGACAGCCTTTCGATACAGTAGAATTCTGCTTTGAGGCAGCATTAGAACTAGAGGACACGTTCGATATTTTGCAAGTAATCGATCTACGTCCGGGAGAGACGATGGAGCGGATTGAAGAGATGGTGCAAGCGGGGTTGGAGCGGGAGCGAGTTGCTGAAATCTGGGGTTGAGAGCTAAACGAAATATGGACATAACAATTATTTTTCTGGTTGTCGGTTTTTCGTACAGCATCTATGCCTCGTTTTTGGCCTATCGAGAAACCAATGAAACTTGGATGCTATTTTTTCCCAGTTGGATAGATTCCAATAGTGGGGTTTCAAGTCGGACTCGTTGGCACGGAAAGATCTCATTTGCCCTACTTTTCATAGGCACAATCCTGTTTCTACGGTGAGAAGTGGCAATCAAAGAGGCATCTTGTCTCAGGGATCTCTTGAAATTCACCACAACCTCCCTTGCGGCTCGATGCTTAGCTGTCTTTTTGTTTGAGGCTATGCCAGCTCCCACAATTTCTGCGTCTGCAATCCTCACACTACATTGGCACCGAAAGCCATTCTCTTCTTCAATGATCTGATACGTTGGCTGTGGCCATGGCATACCCTGACACACTTCCAGCAACAAACTGATGCAATTCTGCTCCTCGTTGAAATTCAATAATTTGGAGAGAGCAGCGGTTACTTTGGGCTGTGGCGATTCTGGTAAGGTTGGAACTTTTGACTGAGGTGGGACGACCCGGTCTGCAGGGGGCACTAAAGTGTTCTGCTGATATGCAATCAGCCAGTCTAAACAAGCTTGATGCCGTGCCCCTGGTTTATTCCTCATGATTGCAGGCTGGGACGTTGTCAGCATTTGCTGGTTGATCTGGACTTCTAGCCATGCCCCAAAGGGAGGACCGCCCAGCTCTACCCAGGCAAAACTGTCCCACTCCAGTGATGCCCTGGACTTGAGGGCGATGGCCCAGAGAGGCAGGAAATACGATGGACTTATAGCTTGGTCTATGACGGACTTCCGTCTCATCTTTAGGATGTTTCGTGTGCCAGAGGGTGGGGATTACAGTCACGATCGCGGGTATGGAGACTATTGGGAGTGGATCGTCCTGATAAAAAAAAGTGCATTGAGGGTGTTGAGTGAATGCCATGGTCAAGGGATTTGTGCAACTTTCCACATATTCGGCAAAGAAGGCAAGGTTCTCCAGTTGCCGACTGGCTTGTCAACACTGTGTGTCAGGCGAAGAAGTCACCGCCGAACTTTCGAAGGGGATGTATCTCAACGCTGTCGATGATCATGAGGCTCATTGCTCGGCGATTATATGAGCTGATACCGCTCAAGTTATACTCGCATCCAATAGGATCGTGACTCACCCAGGTTAACCCAGAGCCCGATCACAAAGCCATCGTCTCAAGAGCGAGGCTAATCTTTAGCAAAGTTGCTTGGATCTTGATCGCGGCGATGCCGAGTGGGGATAGCAGGGCCTTGACGATTACCCACTAGAGCTGCTGTTGTTTCCAGGGATTCCTTCAGGCGCTTCGCCGCATAGATGGACATATCTCGAGGAACGCTAATGCGATCGCGCAAGTATCGCAAGCCCATATCCGAGTCTGGGGGAGGCGTGCAGACGTCTTGGGTGATT
The DNA here is from genome assembly GCA_937941595.1 of uncultured Acaryochloris sp. Lineage (GTDB taxonomy): Bacteria > Cyanobacteriota > Cyanobacteriia > Thermosynechococcales > Thermosynechococcaceae > Acaryochloris. Next base: position 8,127 of record CALDHF010000248.1, read on the forward strand.
AGGTGGGTAAGGGCGCAACGCAGAGCTTCATCGAATAAGTGATCCTCAGCTGGATTGACTTTAATCATGTTGGCATGGTGTTTAATCACCCGTTGGAGGGCTTCCTGTCGAGCATTGTCTGGCTCTGGATAGGTGGCATCAGGCAATCCCACCCACGGACCGTTATCGACCTGATGCATATTGGTTTGGGTCTGAGGAGCAGTATTTTTATAACAGCCTCCCATCTGGGGAGGTAAATCATGAGCATGGGTGTGGAAATCGCTTTGAGTCCCCCGATAGGTGGGTCGACTTTCCATAGCGTCAAACCAATCCGAGAAACGTGGATTATCTTCCCGCAGGGAATAGCCTTTGTAGTAGTAGAGGCTGGCATTCATGCGCTCTACATAAGGCGTAAAAATGACGTCGGTGGTGCCAAAGTCTGCCAAAAAATACGGGCCAGGGGTTTGACTCAATGCCGCTTCGATTTTGGCGACCACACCGACAAATTGCGCTTGGTTGCGTTGGTCTTGTTGTTGCGATCGCACCGGGTAGCACAGCCAGGTACACCAAGCTCTAAACAACAATCGTTCTAATTGGCGCAAGGGCACAACAGCTGGGTCTTTCATCCCTAACCCCAAGGGACCATAGACCTTTTCTAAAGCCACTAAAATATCATCACTCTCAGTGATCACCTGACCATCAATTTCAATCGCGGGCAGCATTCCTGACGGCACGATGCGTTTATACCACCGTTCTTTTTCCCCATAGCAAAACATCGTCACTTTCTCAATTCGATAGGGAATCTGCTTTTCTTCTAGCCAAAGCCAAATTTTCTGACAGTAGGGACACCAAGCATGGTTATCTCGATACAGCGTCACCCGGACATCGTCTTCAGGTTGCCCAAAGAGGCGCAACCGAGCTTGGGCATTAGTGGGACCATTAACCGTATCGATATGAAAATCGGTAAGAGCGTCAAGGTCTGACCAACTTAGGGGAGGAATACTCATGGTGATGTGTTAGATGAATGGAAAGCTATCGGATTAAGGTAGCACTTCATCTCCTGTCGTCAACGTTAAATCTTCATTGGTGAACGCGAGTACTTGCAGCTGCATAGCGGATATTTGCTCTTTCAGTTGTTGAAGCTGCTGGGATTGGCCCTGAGTCACTTTCGCTTCAAAGATAAAATGATCAAGCCGATTACTGAGATTGACACACTGGATTTGTAAGGGAGCCAGCATATCTTGCATAGGAACCGATAGTTCTGAGATTGGCACTATATTTTGATCAGGACGTAAAGCCATGGCCTGCAAGGCATTCAGTTGTTCTTGGATATGCTTGAGGGACATGTGCAAACCCTTCATAGATGCTTGGTAAGCAACAAGCTGAGTAGACCATTCCCCTTGTTTAGCCCGCATCTGCATAGAGAGGGTCGAGATCTGGGCATAGAGTTGGTGAACTGGCACTGTTTTTAAAGGCGCTGAGTCGAGTGGAGGACGTCGTTTCACCTGGTCAGCTAATAACTGAATTCGATCTTGCAAACCAGAGAGATCCGTTGAAAACTGACGAAACAGCTGAGGGTAGACTTGTGACCAGGATTTGGACCCAGATTGTTTTGCTAAGGACGTCTGTTCTAAAGACTTCTTGATGGTCTTGAGCTGGTGAATATGCTCAGTCCTTAAAGCTTTAGTATTTTTCCAATCACCATTCAGAGACTCTAAATGATGATGATATTGCCAGACCTGTGTCTTTAAGTCCTTCACAACAGCTGTGAGATGGCTTAATTGAATTGGAGCAGACGAGGTATGTTGCTTAGTTTCTAACCCTACAATGGCATCCCTAAGCATAGCCATAACCGCTTGGCATTCAGTCTGTTCTGTTTGGCCATAGCCCTGCTGATGCTCTTGCAAACGACCTTGCAGAATATTGAGATCATGTTGCAGGGACTGTTGAATTTTAGTAAGTCCCAGCACAGCATATTGACGAGTAAGAGCATCCAGCTGCCGACGATTATGTAAGTTAATCAGTAAGGAAACGGTCAGAGGTGCAGCAGCCCACAGTATTTTTTGAGTTGCTACGGCAGTCATTGCCCCGATAACACTGGTGATAGCGAAGACAGACTCCGCAATCCGAAATCCGTAGTTTCTTGGCAATATTGTCTCTGTTTTTTGTTTAGGCAGACTTGCCATACTTGCTCTGTCCTAGTGCTTTGAAGCATCAATGTTCAGAATTTCCGCTGCTCAAAATTGATGTACGCCCTTAGGTCTCTTCAGTTGAAGTTAAGTCTATTGTGCGCCTTTTGATAGACATAGATACAAGTTGGCCTCAACGAGAGCCGTAAACTTACTCCTAAGCTTAGAAGCTTCAAAGCCGTATCTACATATACCAAAAAAGTGTATCAGTCAATACATTTAAGCTAATTTCAACAAAATGTTGACATGTTGTCATACTTTTGTTACATTTAGTCACATAAGACAACAACACACATGATTGATCGGAGTCCAATACTATGAATTCATCTAACAACTTCTTCGGCTTTAATCCTTTTGCTGAGGCTTGGAGTGGCCGTCTTGCCATGGTTGGTTTTTACACAGCCGTCGTCATTGAACTAGTTACGGGTAAAGGTGTTCTACATTTCTGGGGTTTGATGTAAACCTGTCGGAATGTCCCTCGCTACTGAACGTCCATACACTCATACTTACGGAGATTTAATTGTTATGAATTCCCAGTCTTCTTTCACTGGATTTAGTGCCTTTTCCGAAATTTGGAATGGTCGTCTGGCAATGATAGGTTTTACCTTAGCCTTGATCATCGAAGCACTTACTGGCAAAGGCATCGTGGGCCAGCTCGTTTCTTGGTTCACTTTCTAAATACCTCTCGGCATCCTTCCCTGCCAATTTGTTCTGCTTGCAATATCAAACCTTCACGTTAATAAAAGTGGAGCTTAGTGTTATCACTCTACTTTTGTTGTGAACTCTATCAGTTTGCAAGTTGTTCACCTCTCGACACAGATAAATCCTCTAGTGACCCCAACTGTTTAGCTGGGGTCATTTATTTTGAGGATAGTCATGCATAGGTTCGCAATTTTTTGCTTTCAGTGTAGAGTAGTTGAGTTTCTTTTTTCTCTAGTTATTCCGAATCTGATAAGGTTTTATTAGTGTTTTTCACTGACTGCTTTTTTCGAAATATTGATGCGACTTTCTTGTCTATCAGTGCTATCCCTTAGCCCTTCAAGTAGTCCATGCCCACATAAAATTGGTATCATGGCGAGTCATCATTAGAAATACTGACAATTAACCACAGTCATAACATGCAGTATCAATGCCTAGGCCAAAGAGTCTATACAATAACCAACATAAGAAGGAATACTGAGTGAATATTTCTATATTTTATTTAAATTAATCTTATAGAGACGTTGCCTACGACATTCATATTTTCTCGTAACTGATATCTCTTAAAGACTGAATTAAATCATATTGATACTGGACTATATCACTATTTTTCGTGGTGATATCTATTATGAAATATGGTGTTCACTTTCTATAAACATGCCGGGACAAGATAGATGTCACTTCTACTCACGGAAAGATTTGCGCAAAATCCTGACTGGTCGAGGATATCAAAACATCGGTTAAACCGTGCCCAAGAACTAGTATCTCTAATTCAGTCTCGTGGCCATGTTTCACGCGATCAACAGAGTGAAGACTACTATGGCTGGATTGTAGAACTTAAAGGAATGCTGGATACTTGATGGATTGCTAATTCGCCTTGGCTTCAATCTGCCCTAACGTGCATGAGAACAGAGGATAGCCCTGATTCGGGGAATTTATTTAGGGCTATCTATTATCTATTATGGGTTGAGGGGATTGATGATTCAGGGAAACAACAGATATCGAAGCTGGATTTGAGCGATCCAACCAATTCTTTTCCTCTTTTAAACTTTCCTCGAGCTTATTTTGCCGCATCGGTGGCGAGAATAAATATCCTTGGCCATGTTCACAGCCTAAAGTGATGAGATGGGACGCCTCTGCCTCTGTCTCAATACCTTCTGCAATCACATCCATATTGAGAGTACGGGCCAAAGAAATAATAGTGCTGACGATTTCAGCATCTTTGGTTTCAGCCATCATTCGGCTGATAAAGGATTGATCGATCTTGAGGGTATCTAGGGGAAAACGATAGAGATAACTGAGGGAAGAATAGCCTGTACCAAAGTCATCAAGGCTAATTTTGATGTTGCGATCGCGAAGTTGCTGCAAGGTCTGAATATGCTTTTCTTCATGGGCCATCAACATGCTTTCCGTCAGTTCTAATTTCAGATATCGACCGTCTAAACCAGCCAGGGCCAAGATCCGATCAATATCTGCAATGAAATTAGGTTCTTGTAACTGTTCACTTGCCAAATTCACGCTAAATCTTAGGTCAGATGCCGTGGGAAATTTCTGATGCAATGCTTTTAACTGGAGACAAGCTTCCTGTAAAACCCATCGACCAATATCAATAATTAAGCCCGTATCTTCAGCCAAGGGAATAAATTCTGATGGCATCACCAAACCACGTTCAGGATGTTGCCAACGCACCAAAACCTCAACATCCGTCAACTGTCCCGTTCGCAGAGAGATGATCGGCTGGTAATACAGCATCAATTCTTGCTGTTCTACGGCTGATCGCAAATCCCGCTCCAGTTTCAACAAACTCAAGGTTTGAGCATGCATTTCTGGACTAAATACAACAAAGCACCCTTTCCCTAAGGCTTTGGCCCGATACATGGCGATATCCGCATCCCGCAGTAGAAAGGTAGCGTCTGTATAGTGTTCATTGTTATAGGCAATACCAATACTGGAGCCAGTAAATACGCTATGCTCTCCCACTAGGAACGGAGACTTTAAGCTTTCCAAAATCCGATCCGCAACCTGAGTCGCATCCTCAATGCCTTGAATACCATCTAGTAGGATTGTGAATTCATCGCCACCTAGACGAGCTACCGTATCTGATGCGCGAACACAATTTTCTAGGAGATGGGCGATGGCAACCAGCAGTTGATCGCCAACGGTATGACCTAAACTATCGTTGATGATCTTAAACCGATCTAAATCCACAAATAATAATGCGAACTGATACTCAGATACCCGATGCTGACGTTTGAGAGATTGGGCAATTCGCTCCATGATTAAATTGCGATTGGGTAGTCCCGTCAATTCATCATGAAAAGCATCGTGTAGTAGCTGTGCTTGAGCTCGCTTTTGCTCTGTGATGTCGTAAATAATGCCATCAAACCGAATGGGAGTTCCTTGTTCATCTACAATGACATTTCCACGATTTTTCAGCCATCGAATTTCTCCATCTGGCCGCAAAATTCTATATTCAATATAGAGATGGCCTGCAGCTAAAAGCTGATCAAAAAAGTGCAGCATTTGATGACGATCCATCGGATGCACCACGTCTAACCACAGATCAGGATTACTGAGGAATGATGACACTGAATAGCCGTGAACAGTCTCTGCTGCTGGATTCAGATAGACCAACTGATAGTTCTCAATGGTTGCCGACCAAACCACATCATCTAAGGAATTCAGAATATTTTCTAGACGATGTTCACTGGCTTGTAAGCGCTCTTGCACTTGATGACGTCCCGCAATTTCTGCCTGCAGTTTGGCATTAACAGTTCTGAGGGTTCGATTCTGTTCCAGGAGTTGCTCATCTTGGAGATAACTCTGCAAAGCTGCCTTCACTGTTAAGCCTAGATCGGTTTCATCCCAAGGCTTGGCAATGTAGCGGTATAGATTGGCGGAGTTGATGGCACGGATGACCATCTCTAAATTAGCGTCACCTGTGAGTAATATTTTGCGAGTATTAGGATATTGCAATTGTAAATAACTGAGCAGAGCATCTCCACCCATATCTGGCAAATTTTGGTCACAAATTACCAATGGGATCGTGGTTTTTTCTGCTGCTAATTCAGCAAATACCTCTAAAGCTTCCCCCCCACTTTCAGCAACTTCAATGTCATAACCACTCTCGATGATGCGATGAAGTTGATCCCGGAGGCTATTTAAGATCAATCGATCATCGTCGATACAAATGATGGTGCCCTTGTTCACAGTTTTTCCACCACTATCGAAAATCCCTGCCATTCAGACTCAGACTTAGGTAAATTGTTGACTAGATTTAGAAAATATAATAAATTTCTTGGCCTGCTATTTTTTATATGTCCAGTAATAGTAGGCATTTTAGGTCTGAATGATAAATCGAACATGACTTAACCAGGCAATGCGCCTCACTGAAAACCTGCATTCAAGCGGAATCAATCGGTAGCCAGACTTCAAACTTAGTATGCCCGGGCTGACTCTGGCACTCGACTTTACCCTGATGCTTTTCCACGATCTTGCGGACAATATCTAACCCCAAACCACTCCCCTCACCCGCGGGCTTGGTGGTAAAAAATGGGTCAAAAATCTTGGCTTGCTGTTCTTCTGGAATACCGCAACCCGAGTCCGTAAAGCTGACGACGATATGTTGTTTTTCCTGTTGGATCACAATATCGATCTGCCCTTGGTAGGCCATAGCCTGCATAGCATTATGTAGCAAATTAGTCCAAATTTGAGCTAGTTCTTCTGGATAGCAGAAAATATCTGGAACGGGTTCAAACGTCTTAGTTAGCTCAATGCCTTGCTTGATTTGATTATGGTAGAGGGTTAGTACTGTTTCTACAGTATTGGGAATGGATGCTTTGACTTTATTATTATTAAGGTCTTGACGCGCGTAGGTTTTCAACGCAAACACAATTTTGGCAGCTCGCCCCACTGCGAGACGGATATTCTGGGTATTGTTGTGGACCACGGACAAATCGTAGGCAATATTCAAAATCTCTGAATTATTGGGCAACGTTAGAATAGGAAGATACGGAGTGATTTCAGCAGGAATACCCATCTTACTAAGGGTACTGGCGATGCTCTGGGCAGGTTTAATCCCTTGATCGGTGAGGATTTCTTTCAGATCACGTTTTAACTTTCGTTCTTCCCGGGAGGTTAATAGTTCATCTTGCTGCTGAGCCACCTGCAGTAATTGGAAAAAAGCTTGTGATTGCTCAGGCTGAAGGCTCTGTAAAAGCTGCGGCAACCGTTGCATGGATTTTTCCAGAGAGAACGCAATATTTTCACCTGCGGCTTGAATGGCCCCGAGAGGAGTATTGATTTCATGGGCAACGCCAGCAGTCAATTGACCTAGGGCGACCATCTTTTCAGACTGAATGAGTTCTTGAGTACGTTGCTTGACCTGTTCTTCTAGAGAACGATTGTAGTCTGCCAGCTTTTTTTCACTGGCGGATAACTCTGATACTAAAACTTGTTGTTCGGCAAAGGAGTTTCGCAGGTCACGGACCATATTATTAAAAGCCTGAGCGAGTTCCCCCAGTTCATCTGAACGCTGTAACGTCACAGTCTGCTCAAAATCTCCAGATGAAATTGCTGTAGCGGCTTGATTGATTTTGAGGATAGGACGGGTCACCCACCGCGCTGTAGCAATACCGATGATAATGGCACCCAGTAAAGCTGCTATACATAACCCAGTTGTTGAGCGCGTATTCGCATAGATTTGGTCCATGAAGTCTGCTTCAGGCACAACGACAACGCTGAGCCAATCTAGACCGTGTTGATCCTTTAAGGGAGTTACCTGCAAAAAATAGCGCTGTCCTTCGATGTCAACATCCAGTTGTTGATGATCCTTAATCTCTTGCAGACTGCCAAACTGCTGCTGTAGGAACTCAGTGGTTGCTCGAGTAATCAGATCCTGACTTTTTAGTGCTGAGAGGCGCTGAGGACCTTGGGCAGAGGACGTAAAAGGTTTTTCGGAAGTAGAGGTGGCGACCAATAAGCCTGATCGTTCCAGAATAAAGCTTTTCCCGGTTTTGCCAATTTTCAGGCTTTGCAGAAAGTCACTAAGCTGGGCAATCGTTAAGTCAGTCGCCAATATCCCTTGAAAGACTCCGGCTTGATCGTAATAGGGTTGGCCCAGGGTAATTGCCAACGTGGGTGGGTTCACCCACGGATAGATCTCGGTCCAGGCTGGCTTGTCAGCTTTTTTTGGCGTCAGGTACCATGGTCTTTTTTCAGGCATAAAGCCAGGGGTAGTTTTTAATAATTTCCCCCGCTGACCACTCCTCTGAATATCGTAAGTTCGGAGATTTCCGGTAGATTCTGTGACTTGATAGGTGAAGCTACCATCATCATTGGCAGCCAGCCCCACAAACTCACCTTGAGGACTCCCAAACTGGATATAACTAACGCGATCGAAAACCTGAATCTGTCGCCAAAAGTGACGTTCCATACTTTTGGGATCATTAATATCAAGCTGTCCGAGATCCAAAGCATGTTGATTAAGCTGGTTGACGTCATGGGGGGCTGACAGATAGGTTTGGGTTCGGTCCGCAATCCGATCTTCAACTTCTACAGTGATCCGACGGGCCAGTTCGGCAATGGACTGTTGTCCATTGCGAAACGATAAGTAGCCTACCAACCCCACAGCCCCACAAACCTGCAATACAAAAGGGACAATTAAAATGGTTCTCAGCTTTTGCCGACGCGCAAACTTAGCCGGGTAGGCCCGTAAGGATTCTATAAACATCTTCCCCCCTACTCTTGGAACGTTTCCAAACCAGTGCGAATGACATTCATTAATTCTTCTTCATTCCAGGGTTTAGCAAGATAGGCGTGTAGCGGGGTGTTCTTGTAAATCCGGTCTACGGCTGATTCATCTACTTGCCCCGATAGGAGGACCGTTACAATTTTCGGGAACCGTCGATTGAGTTCAATTAAGAACTCATCCCCTTTAACACCTGGCATTAACCAATCCGAAATAATGATCAGGATCTTGACATCCTCTTCATTCAGTTCATCGATCACTTCCCACGCTTCTTCAACACTTTCAGCAATTTCGCAGAGATGTTGGTTGCCGAAGTATTTGTTGATCTGGTCCCGTAGACTTCTTAAAATAACCGCTTCATCGTCAACACATAGGATTGCCGAATTTTCCATCACTTTATTGCCACGAACATCCGAAGGGTGAGTTGCCAACCTGCACTTTCATATAGGGTCTTCTCTGTAGGGTCGTTCAGTTCTCTATGTCGTTTATTTTGTGAATTCACAAACATCAAGCTAGAGGTTATTAGAATGCCAAAGGAGCTTGCGCTTGCAACCTCTACAGGCCATACCTAGTTTGCCCAATTCTATATCCGAATTTAAATATAGAGGGTGGCAATTGGTATCGATTGTTACATTTATAGTAATACTGTTGCTCTTGCCGCGAGTTCTGACCGCTCACCTTGATATAGGGTGATATGGCCAGCGATAGGCTCAGCTTTGAATCGTTCCACGACATAGGTTAAACCATTACTGGCTGCATCCACATAGGGATTATCAATTTGTTCAGGATCCCCGGTTAAGACGACTTTGGTCTCTTCTCCGGCGCGAGTGAGGATGGTTTTGACTTCATGAGGCGTCAGATTTTGGGCTTCATCAACAACCAAGAATTGTTTGGGAATGGTGCGGCCCCGGA
>CALDHF010000249.1 GCA_937941595.1 uncultured Acaryochloris sp.
GGCGATTGAGGTGTTGGCTTGGCGGGGGTTGGTAAGACCGGAATTGGACGTTGCGATCGCCTGTGGTCCTGGCACCTATATTCGCTCCATTGCCAGAGATATGGGTGAGGTGGTTGGTACAGGCGCAACCTTGGCTCAGCTGACCCGTACCCTCAGTTGTGGCTTGTCTTTGGCGGACAGTCTCACCTTCGAAATGTTGGAGCAGCAGATCCAGCAGGGAACATTTATACCGATAGCACCATCATTTTCTTTACAACAACCGGTTATCCATTTGCCTCCAGACGAGGCCCAGCGCTTTTGCTGGGGGCAAAAACTTCCTCAAAATCTCCCCAATGGGATCAGGCAGGTGCACGATAGTTGTGATCGCTTTCTAGGGATGGGCGAGATCATCGATGGTTTGCTGAAGCCCAAAATGGTGTTGCCATTAGAGTCATAACAATCCTGCTGTCTCCCCAGGCAACAAATCAGAGAGCAATGCTATACTCTCAGCCAAAATCAACCGTTTATTCTGATCGTTCTTACTGCTATGCGTCGGTTCAAGCTGAATCTTCCTTTCTTTCGTGGTCTTATGCTGTTCTTAGCAGCCTTCTTTTGCGTGCTGGCGCTTCAGGTTAATGCCGTCAATAGTCAAACCGTTCACTCAGAGATAGCGAGTTATCGACCTATTGAAGTGTGGCGAGCGGCCCATCCGACCAATTTTGGTAAGCGTTTTTCTAAAGATATCTACGGCAAACCTACGAATAACGCGTTAGTCGCAGTGATTCACGAAACGGTGATCTCAGCGACGGATACCATCCGTGTCTTTCAGACACGCCATGACAATGAAGCTGATCAGGCTAGCTATCATGCCTTAATCACCCGCAATGGCACGATTGTGCATTTAGTTTCTGAGCGAAATCGAGCTTTTGGTGCTGGCAATTCTGTTTTTAGAGGGCCTAATGGTATAGAAACCGTGAGAACCCATCGTATTTACCCATCCTCGGTTAACAACTTTGCCTACCATATTTCCCTAGAAACCCCTGCGGATGGCAATGATAATGGTAATTTCCACAGTGGCTATACTAAATTCCAGTATCAGTCCCTAGCGTGGCTGATTGCCGATAAACAAATTCCTGCCTCACGGGTAACCACCCACAAGGGGGTCGATCGCTCCGGTACCCGTAAGGATCCTAGAAGTTTCAATGATCGTCATTTCTCCAGCCTTTTACAGCGTTACAGTCAGTTGAATCAAGCCAAGACGGCTAGCCAACCCCCTATCAACCTGCGGAAGCTGGGACAGCCCCAATAATCGGTTCTAGTAGTACTCGTATTTAGTAGGGTGAATGGACTGATTCCACACAGCCAGTCGTTTAGGGAGAGCTATGAATCCTGAGTTGGAACAAGACATTGCCAATTTGCGAGGGTTGAATCTCACCCCCAAGCAAATTGCCCGCAAGTTGGGACTGCGGGTGTCTGACGTTTCGGTAGTGGTGAGAGCACAAGCAGAAGCGCATGCCACTGCTCATGGTAAAACGGCTACCCTTGATCCGCTACTGGAATTTTGGGTGAATGGTGGTGCAGTTGACCATTTCTTTGACAACCAAGCCCCATCCACCAACTCGGTGGACGATGAATCCCAAGGCATGGCGATTGTGACCGTAACCCGCAAAGCTAGCTATAACCGCATGGTGATTTGCACTTATCTACTGGACTATTGGTGTTTGGGGCTTAAGGATACGATGGGTCCCCGCAAGTACAATACCCAGGATTATGCTTAAGCCCATTTAGGAAAATGGAGTGGAGCGATGAAGCTGGAGTGTGGTCGGAATGGCAAGCCTTGCTATTTTTGTGGTCCCTATGATGACCCGAGCAATATCCTCAAAACTCTAACGAAAACGTTGGGTGAAGGTAATTTCGACTATGTGATTGAGGACGATGATGCCAGCATGTTGTAACCGAATCTTGGTGGAAGATTGTGGTCAACCATGACTAACGAAAAGGTGCCTTTGGTGTGGGTAATGATGGGGGTTGCCGGATCGGGTAAAACTCTGATTGGTCGCTTATGGGCTGCTCAGTTAGACTGTGACTTTTTGGAAGGCGATCGCCGCCATCCTGTTGCTAATATCCAGAAGATGGCAGCACAGACTCCGCTGACTGAAGGTGACCGACGGCAGTGGCTGGATGCGATCGCAACTGAGATTCACGGTGCCATCCATGACCACCGAGAAATGGTGATCACCTGTTCAGCCCTCAGGCATCAACATCGGCAGTTTTTGGCTGCTCTAGGGCGGGTGCAGTTGGTTTGGATAGATGTCCCAGAAGGAGACCTGCGTCGTCGCTTGGAGCAGCGGGGCAATCATTATATGCACACCCAAATGCTGGATAGCCAACTCGCCACGTTTGAGGCTGTCCAGGCCACAGAATCTATTCTGATAGTCGAGGGGACGGGTCGTCCTCAAGATATTATTCAGAAAATTTGGGGCCAAGCCGTCAACCAATATCCGCTGCTGACCCAACCTTGGTGGCAACGCTAGTTGATTGGGTTGCAATGAACAGGGATACTACTGTTATTCGGGGTAGACCTGCCATTGCCCCATACCTAAAGGACAATGCCCGTGGATTCTTTGCCTCAACCCCTTCAGCTTTTGGCTCCGCTGTTAAGTCCTGAGCATTTGTCATCTCTATTAGCCTTAAAAACGCACTATCCAGAAGGGTTGAGTCATGGTCCCTGGCCTGCCTATGCTCAGGGGTCTGATCCTCTGGTGTTTTTGCTTCAGGTCTGGCGAGAGCAACGCCCCGAAAATGAACCGCCTGCTCCGATTTGGAAATGTGATGCTGCCGCCATTGCGGCTTGTCCCCACATTTCTACGTTGGTGAACAGTATCCATGCCTTCCAGCAAGAAAACGCAGATCCTGAACAATGGTTGGTGGCGGCATGGTGGTGGAGCTGTGCTGCGGTTGTCTGTCGGACGTCTGCGGAAAAGCTGGAGAATGCGATCGCAGGTTGGTATCAGCGGTATCGTTGTGCAGTGTTATACCTACAATCTCCAGAGATGGAGCAAGATGCTCAAATTTTAGCCGCCTATGAAGCTGATCTCACCTGTAGTCATTCCTTGCACGTGCCTCAGCAGGTTGATCTATCTTGGGCGATTAAAGAGGGCTTTGATTGGGGACAATGGCAACTCCCTTCGGCGTTACAACCTTGGGGCAGTCAGGCTGAGTTGGGTCAAAAAGTGATTGCTAACAATCCCGCCAAAGTTATTCCATCCAAACAAACACCTCATTAGCTCCTCCATCTAGAGCATAGTGGGCCTTGGAGCAATATATTTCAAAGTTTGTAGCAGACAGGGAGTGCTTGACTCCCTTGCATCATCCTGTAGAAACGGTGCTGTCTGGAGTGGCTGCTGTAGCTTGTGCCTGAATTATCCTGCTAATCATCAGGTTCAGGATTGAAAGTCTGAAAAATATTGTAAGAATCACTGATTAACCTGAGTTAGGGATCAGCGGCATGGGTCTTTTTACAGGATCTAGACTCCCTTAGCTGCCGAGCGATCAAGTCTTGAGCTCTCGGCAGCCATTATTTATGAAGCCTTTGTAGGACGAAGGTTTTGGCCGTCTCTATCCTTTGAGTCGGCCAAGGATAAAGATTATGTGAATGAGTATCAATACTCGTCGTAGAGATAACATG
>CALDHF010000250.1 GCA_937941595.1 uncultured Acaryochloris sp.
TGGGGCGAACTGGATCAATATCCTGCGGGTACGACCCTGTTGGATGTGGGCTGTGGTTTTGGAGGCAGTAGTAGGGTTTTAGCAAAAGACTATGGGTTTGCCGTGACTGGAGTAACCATTAGTCCCAAACAAGTTCAACGGGCTCAGGAGTTGACCCCAGACGATGTAAATGCCCAATTTAGGGTGGATGATGCCATGGCTTTATCCTATCCGGACGCTAGTTTCGATGTGGTCTGGTCTGTGGAAGCTGGCCCCCATATGCCGGACAAAGCGGTGTTTGCTCAAGAACTAATGCGGGTTCTGAAGCCAGGGGGGGTTCTGGTGCTGGCGGACTGGAATCAACGGGATGATCGGATGCAGCCCCTCAATTTTTGGGAACGCCCTGTTATGCGACAGCTTCTCGATCAGTGGTCTCATCCTGCCTTTGCCAGCATCGAAGGCTTTGCTGAGGAACTCGTGGCGACCGGGTTGGTGGCAGGTAATGTGACGACGTCTGACTGGACAAAGGAGACGTTGCCATCCTGGTTGGATTCCATCTGGCAGGGGATTGCCCGACCTGCGGGCTTGGTGAAATTTGGCTTTTCTGGGTTACTGAAATCGTTGCGAGAAGTGCCGACTATTCTACTGATGCGGCTGGCCTTTGGGGCGGGTCTCTGTCGGTTTGGCATGTTTCGAGTCCAGCGGGCTGATGCTAAGGTGAGACCGTCATCAACCACGACCAACGAAACGGCCCCAGTGTAGTCAGGACAGCTAGAGAACAAGGGGCTATTTAGAGACAGCACTGGTGTTCAGAGGTGTTGAAGGCTATGAAATCTTCCAGATTGAAATTGCCGATCAGATCAGGGATAGCTCTGGTTACACTTTTGCTGAGTCTGGGCCTGTGGATTTTCTTTTGTTGGCCAGAGGTCAATGCGCAATTCCCGTTTGCGATCGCAATGGAGTTCTGGCCGTATTTCTTATGCATTCCTGCCCTAGGACTGGGAATCAGACTGAGTAGTCGAAGGCTCCGTCAGCAACGCCTAGGCCTCAGTTTAGCGGCCCTGATGCTGGTGGTGAATGCATCCCCTTATCTCTATTGGTTGGGACTACCTGCCTTAGGCCCCCATCCTGAAGGACTGCGAGTAATGTCCTACAACGTCTGGGTTAACAATCGCGATTATCCAGGGATTCAGCAGTCCATTCAGCAGGAAAACCCTGACATTCTCTTCCTAACTGAGGTGAGTGTAGAAGCCATGGCGGAATTGCAAAGTCGCTTGGACTATCCCTATTCCCAACGCACAACGGTAGGCACCAATGCCTTTTTTAGTCGCTATCCGTTGCTGTCGGTGACGCCTGAATATCCCCATGTCACGGATCATGGCCAAACCTTCAGTCTGGTTGCTCAAATTCAGACTGACCAAGACGTGGTGACCGTCATCGGATTTCATCCCCCCACGCCCCTGTCACGGTCATCCTTCGCGGTTCGCAATCAGCAATTCGAGCGTTTATCGCCTTATCTTCGGCAATTACAAGGCCGAGTGATTGTTCTGGGAGATTTTAATACCTCACCCTGGTCTCCGTATTTCGAACAGTTTGAGAAAAATTCAGATCTCTCTATCGTCACGCGAGGGCGCTGGATATGGGCAACGTGGAGTTTTAAATGGGCATGGCCCGATTTATTCGCGAAGATACCCATCGATCATGTTGCGATTCGTGGGTTTGACTGTGTAGGGGCTTGGACAGGTGATGCCAATGGCTCGGATCATCGCCCCATCATTGCAGTGTTAAAGTCGAGCTGAAAAATCACGGCGATGGGAGATCTCTTATGGGTTGATTCTTCTGAAACCCATGAGGTCAAACTCGCTGAGCCAGGGTTGGTTTCAGGCCAGATTATTGGGTATTGCTTGATGTCCAGAAATGCCGGAAATCTTCATCTGCATGACTGAGCTGAGTCCATTCAACCCCTTGGGCTGCAAACCTCTCCACTAAGCGCTTACAGGCTGGACGCTCCGTTGCATAGTGGCCCGCATCAATCAGAATCAAGTTGCGATCGCGACTCTCTTGAAACTGATGAAATTTGCAGTCAGAGGTGAGGTAAGCCTGGGCACCCGTTTGACTGACAGCAGCGATATAGCTCGCTCCCGACCCGCCTAAAACCGCGACTCGCTCAATCTTTTGCTGACGATCTGCGGTTGGAGATGCCAAAAGATCCGGTGGATTCAGGACAGCTTGAATTTTGTCTAGGAGCTGTTGCAGGGTCAAGGTTGGTTTTAAGGTCCCGACCCGTCCATAACCCAAACCATCCTGGGTTAGCTCCACGGGTTCGACCTCCTGCAAATCCAGTAGCTGCGCTAAGACATCAGCCGTGCCATTAGTGACCTGATCAAAATTGGTATGGGCACTGTAAACTCCAATTTGATGCTGGATTGAAAGTCGCACCATATCGCCAATGGCGTCACCTGTTTGTACCGACCTTAGGGGGCCAAAAATCAACGGATGATGGGCAAAAATCAGATTCACGGGCGTGCCTTGTTGTTGCAGTGCGATCGCTTCTTTCATCACCGCGAGAGTTGGCGTTAAACACACCAATACTCGGGCTGACTGCTGTAAAATCCCAGGTTCGATCTGCCAACCGCAGTTATCCCATTGCTCTTGCCAACTAGGATTAGCCCAGGCTTCAAAATCCTCAATCAGTTCACAGATTTTTATCGTCATAGATTTTGGTGTGTGTTTGTAGGGTTAACAAGGTCTTCCCTTGGATCGCAGCAATCGTATCTACAGGGTTTATCAAGATCCTAGAAGGCTCCGTCGGAAGACGTGTCTTTGGGCGAAGATAGCAGCCTGAAAACCTTGCCAGACATGGCTTAAGTGCCAGAAGATAATATCATGGGCTATCTGAGTCAGCGATTGCTGTTGCCACAAGCTGATCTAAATATCGCTCAATCAAAATGATCGCCACAATATCATCAATGGGACGACGAATGGAGCGCAACCCTTGGGGGAGAAAACGCCCCAAACCCTGAGGAGGAAACATCTGCCAGTAGCGGTCCCGAGCTTCTAGCGAACTATAGCGTTCATCTACTTTCAGAAGGCGCAGCTCTGGATCCATTGAGTCTAAAAGTTTTTGGGACCATGCTTCGGAAGTAGTTTGATTCCCCATCACCAATAGAGAGATGGGATAGCTTTCACATAAGCTTTGCAGCGACTCAATGACGTTGGCAGCCATTACCACCTGATGCCAGTACAGGGTGCGGTCAATGCCCATAACAGCCACGCCACATTTATCCCGTCCTGGATCGAAACCGAGAATCGTGGGTTGGCGCATACTAACTTCAGGCTGGAGAGGGGATGTCATTCATCATAAATCTAGCGAATGAATATTGCTATGATCTATGTTTGTTAGCTCTTTTAAGCATAGATGAGTTAGCTACTTCCTAAAAAGACAGAGGACAAGCTAAAGAAGAGATCGGCTTGCGTTAAGATAAGTGTTGGACTTTACGTCCCACTGAACAAGTGAATATGGAGAGGTGGCAGAGTTGGTCGATTGCGTCTGACTTGAAATCAGATGAGCCCTTACGGGTTCCGGAGGTTCGAATCCTCTCCTCTCCGTTCGCAAATTTTTCTCTAGACATAAGCCGCTCTGTAAGGCTTTGAAGTGTTCTCAACGGCGTGTAGGACAACATTTTGTTCCACAATTGCCTCTGACTCGCTAGCTAAGCTAGGGGAACCCGAACACAATCCAACCAATGGATCTTCAATGTCTGGAAACAGTGATTCGTTTGTTGGAGAGTCTGTGGGTTGATAGACAAGGATAAGATCTATTTCCTGATTCGCGAGTTGTGTGGGTAGCTGAAGTTGAACGTTGCCTCTGGCATCAACGTGAGACCGTAGTCTGATGGTTTGCATAGTGCAGGCTAAATCTATTGGGCAACTAACTATGGTGAGGCTATGGAGGTGGTGGCATTTGGGATAATGCCTTGATAAACCTTTTCAATGATTCTTAGCGCCTCAGAATTATGCTGCTAAAATCTAAACCAAGCTGTAAAAAAGGCATTCCAAATAGTAGAATTGTACTATTCTGAATTTCTGTTAGTTCTGAATTGATCCTGACCAACTTTTCCTTAGCACTATCAACCCTCCCTTAGCTCCGGTTTAGCTCCTCCCTTTTTGCCTTCTCTCCGCTGTCATGTAATGGGTGTTTAACTGCACATAGATGACCACACCCCGCCTCCACCCCGATACGATTGAGCAGGTTCGCCAAGCCACCGATATAGTCGATGTGGTTTCCGAACATGTGAGCTTGCGCAAGCAGGGGCGCAATATGGTGGGATGCTGTCCGTTTCACGACGAAAAAACCCCGAGCTTTAGCGTTAGTCCCGAAAAGCAGTTCTACTACTGTTTTGGCTGTGGAGCTGGGGGCAATGCCATCAAGTTCTTGATGGAAATTGGCCAGCGTTCTTTTAGTGAAGTGGTTTTGGATTTGGCCCAGCGCAGCCAAGTCCCAATTCAGACCCTGGCCAAGGATGAAGAGAAAAAACTGGCCCGAAAGCTGTCTTTACGGGAGCAGCTGTATGAGATTCTTGCGATCACAACCAAGTATTACGAACACGCTCTTCGCCAACCTAAAGGCCAAACCGCCCTCAACTATACCCGTCACCAGCGGGGCTTGAGCAACGATACCATTCAGACGTTTCAGATTGGATATGCACCGGAGGGATGGAGTACCCTCCAAGATTATTTGGTGCAAGAGAAAGGCTTTACTCCTGATTTGTTGCAGCAAGCCGGGTTGGTTTTGCCTCGCAAATCAGGGGATGGGTTTTACGATCGGTTTCGCGATCGCTTAATGATACCCATCCATGATGCCCAAAGTCGGGTGGTGGGGTTTGGCAGCCGTACCCTCACGGGGGAAGAGCCTAAATATCTCAATTCCCCTGAGACTGAATTGTTCAACAAAGGCAAACTTTTGTTTGGTCTGGACAAGGCCCGCCAAACCATCGTCAAAGCCGATCGAGCTGTCGTCGTTGAAGGCTATTTTGACGTCATTGCCCTCCATGCCGTCGGTATCAACAATGCCGTGGCATCCATGGGCACGGCATTAAGTTTGGATCAGATGCGGCAGTTGCTACGCTACACCGAATCCAAGCAAGTCATCCTCAACTTTGATGCTGATGCTGCCGGGGGTAAAGCCGCAGAACGGGCCATCTCAGAAATTGAAGACCAAGCCTATCGGGGAGAGGTGCAGCTCCGAGTTCTGAATTTGCCCAATGGCAAAGACGCCGATGAATATCTCCAGGAATATACGGCGGAAGACTATCTCGATTTATTAGATGCTGCTCCCCTATGGCTGGATTGGCAAATACAGCGGGCTCTCCACGGTCAAGATCTGAGTCAAGCAGAGCAGTTCCAAGGCGCAACGGAAGCGATTGCCACCATTTTGGGCAAGCTTCCCAACGCCACCTTGCGCACCCACTATACCCATCGCTGTGCAGGCCTGCTCAGTCAGGGAGATTCTCGGTTAGCCTTGCAATTAGAAGAAGCTCTGCGCCAACAGGTCCGGGGGCAACGGTGGCATGGGCGATCGCAAAAATGGCAGCGACCTGCTGACTACACGCTCCGAGAAGCCGCTGAAGGCCAAATTCTGCGGATTTATTTGCATCGACCTCAGTTTCGCCAAGATATTCATAATGCCTTCAAGCAACGGGATATTGAGTTTAGTTTTTCCCACCATCGGTTTTTGTGGCGGCAAATTTTAAAGATTGAAGAGGAGCAGGCCCAGCAAGCACCTGAGCTAGAACACCCTGAATTAGAGGTGACGCCAACCTTTGACCTAATTACAATATTGCAGGACTTATGTACCGAGTTTTCCAAAGAGATCCAGCAGGTGTATCACCTGATTCAGCTCAACGAAAAAACCGAACTGGACATTTTGCGCCCTAATTTATCGATCCGGGCTGCGGCAGCTAGCTTGGAGCGGATTGCCTGCGAAAAGCGCTGTCGGCACCTCCTGCAAATGTGGGAGTCTGCCATGAAGTCTGCCAAACAAGAGCTGGGTCAGCGGCAAATTTTGGGTACCTATTTGCAGCAAATGCTCATGGATGAATCTGAGCATGCCCAGCATCTGTTGACAGAGGAATCTTTCTGTTTACAAGAGCTGGATGAACTCAAGCGGCTTTATTACCAAGAAAAACGCTATTTGCAACAGCTTGACCAGCAGCGATGCATTGATCTCAATGATTTCAGTGAGTTGATGGTAGATCCTCAATTGAACCTTAATTAAGAGACCTCAAGTGATGAAGACCAAAGCATTTATCTTGGGTGAGATTGATAGGGTTGAATAATCATGCTATTTAACCCACCCCTGCACCAGATGCTTGGCCATTCTGACCAGCAATTTTTCCCGTTTTTTGCTTACCCTGGTGAAGTTAACCGTTAGGCTGTTTAAGATTTTGGTGAGAACAGTAGTTTAATTGTGCTGTTGGTCAGCATCGTAAAGCATTAGGCTCAACCCATCGTGTCTGTGCCTGTGCGGTGTCACTTATCGAAAGGCAAAGTAGTGAGCCGAATCATCTTAACCACCATTGGCTCTTTTGGAGATTTGCACCCCAAAATTGCGATGGCGTTTGAATTACGCCATCGGGGGCATGAAGTCGTGTTTGCGACCCATAAGGAATATCAGGACAAAATTGAAGCGTTGGGATTCGAGTTTCATCGAATGCGACCTGATAATACCGCCCTCAATGATCCTCAAGAGATGGCACGGATGATGGATTTGAAGACTGGTACGGAGTATGTGGTTAGAAATTGGATTGGTGCGAGCTTGCGTGAAACCTACACCGACTTGATGGACGCCGCAAGAAATTCTGATCTTATCATCCATGGTGAAGGCGTACTGGCAGCCCGATTGGTTGCAGAAAAATTAGAGATGCCATGGGTGTCTACGGTTCTACAACCCCTAGCATTTCTGTCCGCCCACGATCCATCTGTGCTACCTGGATTGCCCTCAATTTTTTACCTACCAGGCTTAAACTTCATTGCCCAACGGAGCATTCGTCAACTCTCAAAAATCTTGTCAAAAACTTGGGCAGAGCCCGTTCACCAATTGCGACAAGAGATTGGCTTGGCTCCCCTCAAGGGCAATCCGTTTATTGATGAAAAATATTCTCCTTATTTGGTGTTGGCAATGTTCTCGTCAATACTTGCCAATCCTCAGCCAGACTGGGCAGCCAATACGGTACTCACAGGGTTTAACTTCTATGATGGTAGTCAGAGAGAAACACGCCTTCCTCTAGAACTAGAGCAATTTTTGGTTTCAGGTGACCCGCCCATTGTATTTACTTTAGGGTCAGCCGCCGTCATGTCTCCAGGGCAATTCTATGAGGAGAGTATTCAAGCAGCAAAACGCTTAAGCCGCCGCGCAGTGCTACTGATCGGCAAGAATGTGCCGCCAGAAAATCTTCCAGATGGCATTATTTCGGTAAACTATGTACCTTACTCTCAAATCTTTCCGAGAGCTGTCGCGATTGTTCATCAAGGCGGTATTGGTACAACATCACAGGCATTACAGGCAGGTCGTCCCACACTGGTGATGCCTTACAGTCACGATCAACCAGATAATGCAGCTAGAGTTGAACGACTGGGAACTTCACGGACGATTGCTCGCAAGCAATATGTCGCAGAACGAGTTGCTATGCAGTTGGGTAAACTCTTAGAAAATCCTAATTATGCATCGAAAGCCCTAGAAATTGGGGCTATCATTCGAGCAGAAAAAGGGGTTGAGAGGGCGTGTGATGCGATTGAAAAACAGTTCGAATCTGCTTGAATTGAACTGGCAGTGCTGGCAAAACAAAGTCTAATGTGATTTTGTGTAGGCCTCTCTTGGAGGGAACTATTCTTGTTTCTGCTCTCTAAACCTGAAATCAATGAAATTATTACGGCTCATTTCTCTAATCTCGCTCTAGGATTGAACATATTCACGTAGGCGCTCAATATGGCCACAAAAAAGCAATATAAAAATTTCGCAGAATTACTAGCAGGTTCTGATAAACCTCTACTGGTTGATTTCTATGCGACGTGGTGTGGGCCATGTCGGATGTTGGTACCGATTTTGGAGCAGGTCAGTTCCTTAATGAAGGATAAAGTCCAGGTCGTCAAAATCGATACGGAGCGTTATCCCGAACTGGCAACGGAGTACCATATTCACGCCTTACCAACCCTGGTTTTATTTAAGGACGGTCAGCCTGTCGATCGAATTGAAGGGGTATTGCCACCGGAAGATATAGTCAGCCGCTTGCAGCCTCAGCTCTAGGACCCATAGGAGCGTCTAGCTTAAGGTTGCTTCTTTAAGTCTTTAAGTAAGGAGAAAAAATCGGTTGCTAGTGTTGTTTTTTCTAGTTCCTGACTGCCTAAGAGTTTGAGGACAATGTTAACGTGAGTGACCATATCAACGACGCGGGTGAGCATATTATCTTCTCGAAATGCAGGTATTAAGTCTGTAGCGCCCTGGGCCTTGGCCCATTTGAGTTCAGAGGGTAAGACTTCTGTTCTGCCTCTACAAGTCAAAACAATTTTGAGGGAAGGATAAGCCTCTTGACACCAACGACAAAATTCATAAGGGTTGGGTTCTAAGGTGTCTGCTTCGACGAGGAGTAGATCCGGCAAACGGCTTTCATTCAGGGCATAGCTATCTAAGCAGTTGATCAGTTCCTCACTGGAGATCAGTTTTTCCCAGATTACCGTCACGCCCTGGTAAATCAACAGTTCTTGCCATAGTTTGCCTTGGGTTGCAGAAGGCTGAACCATGAGTACGAGTTTGCTCTTAGTTCGTGGATCAAAAGGTTCTAGCGCAGCAGATAGCTGAAACTCCATGAAAATTTTCCCTACCTTTAATTGATCGCCATGTTGTAGGCAGGTGGGATGCAAAACCCGTTCTTCATTGATAAAGGAGCCATTTAAGCTCGCTAGATCACTAAAATAAAATTCGTGTAAGGGTGTAGAAAAAATCAGGGCATGTTGGCGGGATAAGGTGACATCGCTAAAGGCGATGTCACACGAAGGATCTCGGCCCATAACCCATAAAACATTGCCCATTAATGTTCGGAAGTAGCCCTGGGGTGGATAAGGAGAAAAGCGAACCATCGATTGGGATGGTGTCCAGAATCCACTATCTGTTAGCTCTTGATGAGAGAAACAAGAATTGGCAGGAATATAGAGTTGGGGCTTAGAAACTGCAGACACTACAACAACGAACTCATATCATGCGGAAATCATATGGATGCTCAAAAACTGAGGTGACCTTGAGTAGAAAGGGTCCCCGATTTTTTACTGTTGAAAGTCAATTATGGCACGCTAGATTTTGATCGGGTAGTAGACGTGATGAGTCTTGATTCAATAAAAAAATCACCTCCAATTTGGAGGTGAAAGAACACATGATTATGAGCGAAAAAGAGTATTACCCTCAATAAGGTTTGAGGTTAACTCAGAGCGGCAGGGGAGCGATCATAGCTGTTCCGAAAACTGGGATGGACTTTGCCCTGAATGTGATTCCAGTAGGAGGCGGCATCCTGATCTAAGCCAACTTCTGTTGCCGTGCGGCTTAAGAGAGTTTGCTGGCGATTTTTGATCCACTGATGGTGAGACATCATCAATGACCGCGCCATATTGGCAATTGAGTGATCTTTAGAACTCACAGCAACAGGTGCGGGTCTATAAGCTGGAGTAGCTACAGACTCTTCTGCACCGGTTTGATAGGCAACCCCGCGATACATCAAGTTTAAGTTGGGTTGTAAGACAGGCACTTTTTTGGGATTTCTAAATCTCCATTCCAATCCGCGATATTGCCCTACTTCTTCAGTGGGCTGCATATCAACTGCAGGGGGAGTGTATTCGTAGTTAACGCCACGATAAGTAAGTGTCATGATTTCGCCTCTATGCGTATAGATATGAGGCGCGTTCCTTCGAGCACTAGCTCTACTTCCGTCTCTTTCCTATGGATACGAGATTAGCGAAAGGAAAAAGATGAACGATTTATTTTCTGTATCAAATGTAACATTTTTGAAGTTATTTCTCCACTTTTTTACTAAAATAAACATTATTTTTGCTTATGTATCTCGGGTGTGACGGTATTTTATGGCAGTACTGATTGAGTCCAAGTGATAATCTAAGGAGTCGTTCCCCTCACTGTGCCCTGATGTCCCTTGCTGACAGTGCTATCCCTGTTGATCTCATCCGGTATGACTCTCAAGGTCTGGTCCCTGCCATTATTCAAGATTATTTGGATGGCACTGTGCTGATGATGGCTTGGATGAACCAAGCCTCTTTACAGAAAACGATGGAGACAGGGCGTACTTGGTTTTGGAGCCGCTCCCGGCAAGAGCTATGGCCGAAGGGAGAGACCTCTGGGCATGTCCAGCAGGTGAAATCGCTACGCTATGATTGCGATAGTGATGCCTTGTTGATTGGGGTTGAACAGATCGGTGATATTGCCTGCCATACGGGGGAGCGCAGCTGTTTTCATCAGGTGGAGGGGCAGATTGTTGCGCCGCCTGCGGATACAATTTCTCAAGTGTTTGGAGTGATTTGCGATCGCAAACACAATCCCTCCCCAGACTCCTACACCTGCAAGCTCTTGGCTGCTGGAGACAACAAAATCCTCAAGAAAATTGGCGAAGAATCCGCCGAAGTGGTGATGGCCTGTAAGGACGACAATCCCGACGAAATCGCCGGAGAGGTAGCGGATTTGATCTATCACAGCTTAGTGGCCCTTGCCCATCACAATGTAGACATCAAAGACGTCTACCGTAAGCTGCAAGAGCGGCGTCGCTGAGCATGAAGCGCGAAGTTTGGATCGTCTCGGCCATTGCCTTAGTTAATGCCCTCAGCTTTACGATTCTTCTGCCGACCCTCTATCCCTATGGTCGGCAGTTTGGCCTCAATGATTTTGAAACCAGCTTGCTGTTTTCGATTTTTTCCATTGCTCAATTTATCGCGACTCCTGTAATTGGGCAATTGTCTGATCGATGGGGACGTCGTCCGCTGTTACTTATCAGCCTGGCGGGAACTGTGTTGGCAAATCTGATAGCTGGCATGGCCACAGCAGCTTGGGTATTATTCCTGGCCCGTTTTTTAGATGGAATTACCGGGGGCAATAACTCCGTAGTGCAGGCAGTGATTGCCGATATTACAGATGCCGAGAACCGGGCCCGGGGATTTAGTCTGTTTGGGGCTGCCTTTGGGATCGGTTTTATCCTGGGTCCCATTCTCAGTTTGGGGGCTCAAGAGATTTCCTTGGGGGCTAGTTTTTTGATGTCCTCTTGGATCGCAGGTGTCGCTTTAGGGGTTACCTTCTTTTTCTTGCCGGAAACAGGAGACAAACAGACTGCTCAGCCTCACCACCGCTTCAATCTAGGGTTAAGCAAATTGCTGACAGGACTGATGATTCCTAAGGTGGGCATTTTACTGTTGATCAATTTGCTAATTGGCACCACCTTTACCATCTTTACCTATGCCTTTCAGCCCTATTTTATTAATGTCCTGAAGCAAGATACTCAGTCCTTAACCTTAATGTTTATCATCTACGGCGTTTTGGGCGTCTTGATGCAGACTGTGGGCTTACCCCTGCTCACGAAACGATTGAATATACTGCTGATTCTATTTTTGGCGCTGCTGATTCGTAGTGTGGCGTTTTTCGCGATGCCAGTGTGGCCCAATGTAGCCTATTTTGTCTCGATTACGATTTTCTTTTCAGTATTTAATTCCCTGGTTCAGCCGATTATGAATACCCTGATTTCTCTAAATGCTAATGCTAATCAGCAAGGGATGGTCATGGGACTGAATGCCTCCTATCTCAGTATCTCTAACGGGATTGGTCCCATAATTGCAGGATTACTCATTCGCGACTCTAACCTGGCGAGTTATGGCTATCCACTTTATCTGGCTGGGGGCTGCACGTTTTTGGTCTTGCTGGTAGCCCTACAGACGCGCAAAAAATATGCCCCCACCTAGGGCGAGGGCATTCTATTTCACAAGAGTGGGCCGTTATCCTGGGTGGAAGATAAAACTAACCTTATCTTCTTTACCTAGGGAGATGCGATCGCCCGCCCGTAACCGATAGCGATCGCCAGGACGTAGGGGTTGGTTATTGACATAGGTGCCATTGGCACTGCCCGTATCTTCAATGTAATAGCCATCTGGATCGATCCGAATGTCAGCATGTACCCTAGACACCACATCGCTATCGGGAAAACCAGAGACATCAATATCAGGCGGAATCCGATCATTGGGCTTGCCAATATGCACCAGATTTAAGTTAGTCGGTAAATCTAAGGTTTTTTTAGAACGCTCATGAAATAGGCTGGCGACTGGTAATTGTAGTTGAGTCGCACCCACAGGCATCGGAGCTGGTGGTTCTGGTATGGGAGGAGTGATGGGTTGTGGCGTTTCCGAAATCATCGGCTCAGGGGAGCTGGGTGGCTCCTCCTCAGCCTGGGGAGGTGTAAATTCCGTGGTAGGCACAGACATCGATAGGTCTGGTGTGGACATTGACGGTACTGATGGAGTCGAAGGTCGTGAAGACTCAGACGGGTCTAGGGACAGTTCTGGTGGTGACGGTGTAGATTCTTCCAGCTCGGGTATTTCGGGTATTTCGGGTGGGGTTGGTAATGGCGAGCTGGGTGGCATTACATTTGCCGTGGGCTGTTCGCTCATCTCCACTGCCATGGAGGGAGAAGGAGAACTGGGGATTGAAGGTGAAGGAGGACTCGGGGGCGTTACTTCTGTCGGCGCATATCCCAAATTCATATCTGGAAATTCCGTCATTTCGATGTCATCGGGTGGGGCGATGTCAGGCACATCAGGTAAGGGTGTAACAACATCCGTGGCGGGGACACCGGATGGTGGATCAAAACTGACCACATCTGTGGCGGGAATGGGTTTACCTGCATTCACCTGTGTCGGAGCCATAGCCATGTCCGAGCTCGGAGGTTCAGCGCCGTTCTGAAGCGAGGTGCCACATTGAGAACAAAAGACGGCGTCTTCCGGTACCTGAGCATGGCAACTGGGACAAGACGACATCTTGGGTAGCTCTACATAGCAAGCTTCACAGGTAATTGCTCCCTCTGGGTTAGAGTGGCCGCAGTTGGTGCAGGTAATCATAGATCTCCAAACCTTGTCATCACTTCATCCAAGATACACTGTGCTATGGATTGTCCGTATGTTGTTGATCACTCGAGAAAAGCCCTGATTCTATCCTGATCCCTTAGCCCAAACTCCCGTCCTACCAAAACTAGATGAAATTGGTGATACAGCGGATTGAACTGGCCTTTTCAGACAGGACTAATTGGGGCAGATCTAGAAGTTCAGAATAATTTAAACCCTGCTCAGTCGTTATCCTTGCAATGTTTATATTGACCCCTGTTCTCCCCCTGCGAGATCCGATTTACGCTTTTAGCGTGCTGCTCGTTATTTTGCTGCTAGCACCCATTATTGCTAAGCCGCTAAAGCTGCCCGCACTCATTGTTCTCATTGTGCTGGGCTGTTTGTTGGGGAGCAATGGATTGGGGCTCATTGCTCGTGATCCACAGCTAATCTTTTTGGAAAAGGTGGGGCTACTTTACATTATGCTCTTGGCTGGCATTCAAATGGATTTGAGCAATTTGCAACGATTAGGGGTGCGATCCCTCGTTTTTGGATTACTCACCTTTGGCATTCCTTTTGGAACTGGAATCGTCTCTGGACAGATCTTATTGGCAGCAGGCATGATTGCAACCTCTGGATCAGGGCTATTGCTCTCGGCCTTGCTGGGCATTCTGTTTTCGCCCCATATGCTGTTGGCCTATCCCAGCATGATCCATCTGGGCTTGGCCCAGCGTGAAGCGATTGGAGTGGCTGTTGGGGGAACGGTGCTGACGTCCATCTTGACGTTAGTGGGTTTTGCCTTTATTCAAGCCAGTGCCCAAGGTCAAATTGGCCTAGAGCTATGGCTGAAGTTGTTGGTGGGCTTGCCCCTTTTGATGGGGATTTGTTTTTGGGGCATTCCCAAGCTAGGTCAGTGGATCCTTAATCCTCAGGTTGATACTTCTCTGAGCCTGCAGTTTATGTTTGTGCTGGCTACCCTATTTGTCGTCGCTTCTGCAACCCAGGGGTTGGGGGTCGATTCGATTGTGGGAGCTTTTATTGCTGGATTGGCTCTTAATCGTTCGATTCCAATGGAGAGCGATCTGATGACCCAGATCGATTTTGTGGGCAACAGCATATTTATTCCCGCTTTTATTGTGTCTGTTGGGGTTTTGGCTAATCCCCATGTTTTTGTCACAGCCCCTGGCAGCTTAGGGATTGCCGGGGTGATGGTTAGCGGTGCGGTGGTCTCTAAGTTCGGGGCTGCCTGGGCTGCAGGTCAATGTTTTAAGTATGATAAAGCGGAAGTGATGACGATGTTTAGCCTCACCATTCCCCGAGCAGCGTTAGTGTTAGTGATTGCCCTATTTGGCAAAGAAGCGGCCCTGGTGGATGACAATTTGTTTAATGCCGTGATTGCCTATATTGTGATCACCTGTTTCATAGGCCCCCTCCTCTCGGCATGGTCTGGTCAGCGCTTAGCTGCTCAAAGCAAGCCCCAGGGATAAGTCCACTCGTTACAATGAAAGATGATGTTCTCAGCGCAACTTTTGCCAGCGATTCTATGGCTGAACCCACTCGTCAATCTTGGGATGCAGGCCGGTTTCTGCAAACCCTATCTTACTTTGAAGAAATTCCTATTCTCAACTGGTTTCAAAAAATGATGCCTGGATCGATGCCCCCGCCCCCACCCCAAGTGCAAGCCAACCTCATCTTTGACTTTCGCCAATCTACCCAGGATATTAGCCAGCTTTGGGGACCAGTGGATGATGTTGTCATGGGGGGTGTCAGTAATAGTGGTCTGCGCCATGACTCTGGGGTCGCTGTATTTACAGGGAAGGTCTCGACGGCCAATTCAGGTGGCTTTGCGTCCGTGCGTACCCGTAACTTTGAACCACCTTTGGACCTATCGTCTCATCAGGGTATTGAATTACGGGTGAAAGGGGATGGCCAACGCTATAAATTTCTGCTCCGCGATCAGGATCGCTGGGACAGTATTGCCTATGCCTATTCCTTTGATACGTTGCCCCGAGAGTGGATGACTGTCAGAATCCCTTTTAACCAACTTACACCTGTGTTTCGGGCCAAGACAGTTAATGATGCTGCGCCCATTCAGTCCCAACACATTCGCGCCATGCAAATGATGTTAAGTAAATTTGAGTATGATGGTGCCTTGAATCCTCGGTTTAGTCCGGGGGAGTTTCGCCTATCAATTCAGACGATTGGAGTCTACTAAGACAGGCTTTAAGGGGTTTCTGGTAGCTGATCTTTGATTAGAGATTCCTCTTCGGCGTCAGGTGATTCTGGCGGCTCAGATGTTGATGGTTCTTCTGAATCTTCTGAAGCAGGTGGTGGGGATGGCTCTTCTAGATCTTCTGGTGAGGACAGCTCTTCTGAATCTTCTGAAGTCGGTGACGGGGACGGCTCAGGTGAAGATGGCTCTTCTAGATCTTCTAAAATAGGTGAAGGGGATGACTCTTCTAGATCCTCTGAAGCAGGTACAGGGGCCTCTTCTGATGAGGGTGGTTCTGAGGAGGTGGAACGATCGAGAGTCGAAGCATCTGTGAGGGGGCAGTTGTCAAAATTAGCATCGGCATCCGTTACATCTGCTCCTGCTAAAGTTGCCTCGCAAACGTTGGCACCTTGTAACTTTGTACTGCGCAACACCGCTTGCGTAAAGTCAGTGCCCGTGAGCTTGGCGTTCTCTAAGTTACTGCCATACAGATAGGCGGCTGTCAGATCAGCATTATCCAGATTGGCATTGTCCAGATTACTTAACAGCAGTGACGTGTTCCGGAGGTTGGCTCCCTGTAAATTGGCATTCCGCAGGTTGGCATGGATCAGAATCAGTCCACTCAAATCCGCGCCACTTAGGTCACATCCTTCACAAGCATTAACTTGCTTGAGTTGGGAAACATGCTTGGGATCTGCAGCTAGAGCTGAGCCACCTAGGGCTGTCCAGAGGGTAAGTGTGATCGCTAAAACACCAAATCTCATGCGTTTTTTTTACATCCGTAGCGAAAGCTCCAAGTCGTACTTTACCAGATTCAGCTAATTCAGATCAGGCTTAACGGGCCAATTTGACGGCTGTCCCTGAAGCTGTAATTAGCAATAGCACCCCAGTTTCATCAATATTGATGGTGTCGGTACTAATGCGAACTCCCATAACAGCGTTAGCTCCGAGTCGGTCTGCTCGTTTTTCGAGTTCTGCGATCGCATCTTGCTGCCCCTTTTCAAAGACGCGTTCATAACTGGCGGTGCGGCCACCAATAATATCGCGAATTCCGGCGAAAAAATCACGCAGGGCATTACTGCCATAGACAACTTCGGCAGTGACAATTCCTAAATAGCTATCAACGACAGCCCCTTGAATGACATCGGTGGTGGCAACTAGCATAAGTTTTTTTGTAAATAATGATCGTTATGCCTTTAGCATAAGGGTTTCTTTCACGTTCTAAGTGCTGTTTTTGACGGCGAAATAGCGTTCTTAATTACCATAGACCTGTTTTGAGAGACATTCAGATCAGGAGGGTCAGATTTACTGTCATCATAAGGAGGAGATGTCAGGCAAGTTAGCTGAGGATGACCATATTTTTCTATAAAGTCCAGGATCCTTATGGATGTTTTTCTAATTTTTCACTCCATAGTATTGACTTACAAGGATATACCTGGCCTACCTCAGAGCATTACTATCAAGCCCAAAAATATCAGGGTACGCCCCATCAATCGTTATGTGAAGAAATTCGACAAGCGTCTACACCAGAAGCTGCTGCCGCTATCGGTCGGAATCTTGATTACGCAGTTCAACCCAATTGGGATCAGATCAAACCCCAAGTTATGTATAGCGCTGTCTATGCAAAATTCTTAACTCATGCCTCTATTCAGGCTGAATTGTTAGGGACAGGAGATGAGCTGATTGTCGAAAATTCGCCAACAGATGCTTATTGGGGGTGTGGAGTGGATGGTAAAGGATATAACCAGCTTGGCAAAATATTGATGCAAGTTCGCCAGGATATTCGGCGCAGTATCGAGCCAGGAAAGATGAGTTCTTAAATACTGGCTGACATGGCTTCGGGCATATTGGCAATGCTGGCATCGGGCAGAATAGTTCTAGATAGTTTAGCCATTTGCAGGCTTTCCAACTTCAACTGGGCATGGGTGAGATTGGTGCTGCTGAAATTGGCCTGTTCGAGGATGGCATCTGTGAGCAGGGCGTGTTTTAAGCTGGCTTCACTCAATTCTGCCAAGCTGAGATTGGCATGGCTTAGGTTGGCTCGATCTAAGCAAGCACCGATCAAGCAAACACCACTGAGGTTGGCTCCTTTCATGGAGCTATCTCGGCAATTGGCTTCGCTTAAATCTGCAAACATCAAGGTTGAGGAATCCAAATTGACGCCACTGAGATTGGCATCTCGTAAATCAGCATGATTGAGGTTTGCTCCCCAGAGGTAAGCGCGTTGTAAATTAGCCCGTTGCAAATTGACTTTGCTGAGGTCGGTTTTGAGAAGATAGGTGCCCCGTAAATAAGCATCACTTAAGTTAGCTTCCGATAACACACTCCCCTGGAAATTGACGCCCCAAAGATTGGCACCACAGAGCTGTGCGTTTGCTAAATTAGTATCGACAATGTAGCTATGCTTAAAGTTGACCCCAAAAAGGTAAGCCCCTTCTAGATTGGTGTGTTTCAACTTTGCTTTGATGAACGTTGCGCCAGATAGGTTCTGCTGGCTCAAATCGACGTTACTTAGATCAATTTCGCTAAAATTCCGCTCTCCAGCGTCATAGCGTTCTAACAGCTCAGTTTTGTGCATGGCGGCTCAACCTATTCAAATCCTAGGCCCCGATCCTAATCATTGATCTGGGAGGATGAGAAGGGTGGATATACCGATTCTTCGTGGCCTAAAACCTTGGTATATCGTGGATATACGGATTGGATGCTATTTCTCTTGGTGGCTTTTGCGACTCACGAATAACTCTTGCCAGGTGCCGCCTACACCTTGCAAAATACCCCGGCCAATCAAGCCCAATCCCCGACCAATCACTTGCGTCAGGATGTACACGACCCCCCGACCCAGAAAGGTGAAGGTTGCTCGTAGTGGCGGTGCGATCGCATCCCTCGCTTCCAAGCCCAAGGTCACCAGATACCGAATCCCTTGAAGCTGCTTCAACTCCTGATCACGAGAGGTATAGACCGAAATTTTTTGCAGACCCGACTCACTGAAAATCACCAGACCATACTGGCTTTCAAAAATCTCTTTAGGTTCGAGAAACCAACGTCGCAGACGATAGTGGCTAGAGAGGGCGTTGCGAAATCGCTCAATTTCGCGGGTGGAAATTAAGGTGCGATCATAAAAGCTCTGCTTGATGATTTCATTCGTGGCGAATCGATTGAGGAGGGGTTGAATGACAGCATTTGCCACATTCACCACGATATTACTTAGCAAGGCTTCCGCTTGCAGCATGGCTTCTGGTGACCCTACACCACAGAGGGCATTATCCACCAGTAAAGGCGCTTGAAAGAGCAGATGCTCTAAGAGGGCCGTCACCAACGGAATCTTGCTGAGGATTTCGGCTTCGACAATGCCTTGGTCTTGGGCGAGAACACTGACAATCTCAATTTCTGGGGAGCTGGCCTGGGCTGCATTGGAGAGGGGGAGGGTTAGATATTTACCAAAGAAGTCTGCTGTAGAGCCTAGCCACAGGTCTTGGAGGATTTGGGAGGGCTTTGATACCAGTTGCGATCGCGTCACCTGGGAAAAGCGCAACTCATCCAAAACCCCCTCAAACCGTTTGAGAACAATCAGAAACAGCTCTTGCCTTTTCTGAGCTTTGAGAATATCAATTTCTAAGGGATCGGGAGTGCGATTGTGCAAACTGTTCGGGAGTTTAGCCAGTAAAGCCTCCATCAGGAGCGTTGAGATATCTGGTGTGGTAGCCAGTTCGTGCTCCGTCATGACTTCAGTGATGCGAGAGGGCACCGCCGTGAGGGTATCCGTTTCCCAAGGATCAATCTCTCCCCAAGAGCTGGCGGTTTCTGGTTCGGGCGTCTCTTGAGGAGCGTTTGGCGGCGCGTCTTGCTGCTGATCTAAAAACCGACGTACCATCCAGCGTACGGATTGGAGTTCACGGGTACGACCTGCACTCACTGCGCGTTGCCATTGCGTCAGGGGTTGTTGGCGGCGCTCTGCCAGTTGGGATAATGTTTGCTCCAGTTGGCGCAGCCCTGTGTCCATAAAAGCCTGCCGCAAAAACGTAAACGCAGTCACCTCTCGTGAGGACGGGACCGGACGAGGTGAATCGGGTTGGAGAACCATCTGGACTTGGGCTTTAGGCGCAGATTCCCAAACCCGCTGCCCCCTGCTAGCCTGACGGCATCGTTGGATCAGATCTGTGGTGGCCACCTGACCTTTACCGCAAAACCCTTCTACCCCCACCTGCCATAATTTGGCTAACTCTTCTGGACTGGACTGGTTAGACAGCACGAACAGGGATAAATCGGGGTAACGGGCTTTCAACTGCTGGCAGAGCATGGCATTGGCATCTGGACTGGCCATACTCCCCACATCCATAACGATCAAATCTAGAGTTTGGGCATTAAACCTGCTAGGCGTTACAGTCTCTGCCGACGTATCGGCCGTTTCGGAGTCAGGAGACAAAAGGCTTAACACTTGGGCCGGACTCTCCGCTTCCGCAATCACTTCTAGATCGGGCACCGACTCTAAACAGGCCTTCAGGCCCAAACGAAAGATCGGATCTGCATCCGCTAACATGAACTGAAGTGGTTGTGCCTGTAGTGATGCTGTTGCCTGCTCAGTCATTCCCTTAATGGTGATAGTAAATCCAGAGTTGTTGCTCTGGGAATGAACTCAATGAGTCGTTGTTGCTCCAATCAATGCTGTTCAGCAAGAGAAAACGACCATTGTCTAGCCTCATGTTGAGGATAGTGTACTTTTAGTGAGATCGATCAAAAAACACCCGTGGTACCTCTACGCGATAATAACCCTACTCGGATCACTCCATTTGTTACTTATGTGATCATTGCCCTAAATGTCGTAATTTTTGTCCATGAATTGAGCTTGGGTAGTGATCTGGATGCATTCTTCCGGTTGTGGGCTGTTGTGCCTCAAGACTTAACGGCTAGTTTTCAAGGGCAGCCCACCAATCTTCCCCATCCTGCTTGGATTACCCTATTCACATCCCAGTTTTTGCATGGGGGAATATTGCATATTGCGGGAAACATGCTATTTCTTTGGGTGTTTGGCAATAATATTGAAGATAAATTAGGGCATGTTAAGTATGTAGTCTTCTATCTCAGTTGTGGTGCCCTAGCGGCCCTGAGTCAATGGTTTTTCAGTATCAATTCTGACATTCCGTCTCTGGGGGCTAGTGGTGCGATCGCAGGTGTCATGGGAGCTTATATTATCCGCTTTCCCAAAGCGGAAGTACTCACCCTGATTCCCCTCGGATTTTTCTGGTGGACTGCCAGGTTACCCGCTGTTTTTTTCCTCGGGTTTTGGTTCGCACAGCAGGCCTTTAATAGTGTTGCTAGCCTCAACGCTCCTATGAATATGGGAGGCGTTGCCTACTGGGCCCATGCAGGTGGCTTTGTATTTGGTGCACTCCTAGGACCTTTGATGGGGCTATTTGATGATCAGCCCCGTCGCTGATGCTTTTCTATTGTTTCTACACTTGCATTTATGGTGACTTTTGCTCAATCCGTAAAACTGATGGGGCTGATTGGTTGTTCCAGCCTGTTGGTGAATTGCACCTTCTTAAAAACCCAAAAAACGGAGGCAGAGGGCTTTCAGTTAGAAACTTTGGCCCTTGACTATGACTCTCTAGTGTCTCAACCCGTCACCCCTACTGGCAAAGTTTTTCAGTTCTCCTTTTATGACTACGACCAGAACTGGACAAAGGTCATCAAAACTGTCGATGTGGCTCCCATAGAATATCGGGACAACGATCCGCATCTGGTTCTAGACAATCGGGGTCGAGAATATTTGATGTCTTCTGTCCCTGGTGAAGTCAATGTTGAAGGGAAATCCGTGAGAATAGAGCCACCCTTAAGTTGGTATGGCCAAGGTCCAGCGGTGATCTTCAAACGTCAGCCGGGCACCATGCTTATTCCGCTATTGCCGAATCAACAATACAGTACGGTCAAAACGAATATTGCTAAAACGGGGGGTAAAGTCCTAGGCATTTTTGGGACAACATTTAAAGGTCTCTCCCCAAAAAAGGGCACCGTTCCCTTCAGCTATGTTTATTTCAACCCCAATCGTTTGCCACTGAATGCTGGCAAGAGTGATTTCCCAATCTATCGTTCCTCAGAGGTGCCGGGGCAGTCCGCCCCCAATATTTTGTTGTCTGGGCTGATTACCTACAGTGATGGTCGCTCAGCCTATCTGGACTTCAGTGATTTAAAAGGTAAAGGCCAAACCCGTAATCAACAGTTAGACGATATTAAAGCCCAGATGCAAAAGCGGATCGAGCAACTCGAAGCTCAACCCGAAGTCGTTCTGGTCACAGTTGATACCCATGCTGTGATTCGGAAACCAGAAGATATTGAGGCGGTTGTAGAACGGGGGGACTACATCACAGGGGGTCCTTTTTTGCGTCATGAAACTCAGGCTGTAGCTAGGGGCCTGAGGGTATTTAATGATCAAACCAAATCCTATTTGGGGTCCATGATTACCCCTTCTTTGCTAATGAAGGATTGTTTAGTGGCGGCCAAACAAAAATTTGGATCTGAGGCCGTCATCCAATTTTTAGATGGAGAAGCTGCTGCCGCTGCCTATTTTGAGAATTATAATCCCACCCAAGATCTAGATATGAAAGACCCCCTAGTGCTCAACGCCTTTCGTCTTACGGGGGCAAAAGGGCTGGAGTTGATTGTCAAATATGATTGAGTCAGAGCCAAACTAACGACGCAATGCCTCGATTGATTAAAGGAATGTTCTTCAGCCTCAACCCGAATTTATAACGGCGTTTGGGGTATTCAATGTTCTCCAAAGAGAGTCTGGATACCATTTGGGGCGAGGCGATCTACTGACTCCTAATCAGGAATATAACGCCTTCAGGCTTCCGTGGGTTAGGCTCACGGACAACTTTGGCCTCTGCTCGCCCTAGACAAGGAGGCTGCACTTTTGTGAAGTCCCCATAGCGTCGGGGATGTTCGGCAAAAGCTACAACCTTTTGGGCTTCAACAAAGACTAGGAGTGTAATGCTGTCGCTGTATTGAATAGAGGTCTGGTTTTCGGCATCCCATTCGACACCTAGAATCCTTGCGGCTGATTCATTATCACTATAGGGTGTGATCACGCAGACTTTTTGCCAAGACTCTGGCCCCAATACAGCCAAGTCAATGGGCTGATTGGGGGTCGTCTGCAAGTGCTGATTGATGGGAGCACTGATGTCAATTTTCAGTGTTTTGGACTGATTACAGCCCATGCAGACCCATAGTAGTGCAGGCCAGAACCATAACCCAGAATGGTGCTTCATCATTCCATAAACTGTTTACAAATCAGTATCTAGTAGTAGCTGCGATTGGAGCCATTTTAGCCTTACTTTGTAGTTAGACTTGATCACGCTTGTCTATGCTGTGTGTGAAGACAGGCCATGGACCATCCGCAAGAACCCTACCTCGAGTTTTCCCGATTAGATTTGCGGCAGGTCAGCAAAATGTCGCATTCTTGAATTCTGTTTTTTGGGTTGGTTTATCAATGTCAGTAAACTCTGCGTCTGCGTCTGATTACACCCCGCAATTAAAACAATTGATGCAACAGGTGGGCTTAAACAGTTTTGCAGCTCTTTCTAGAGCGACAGGTCTATCGCGGCGGCAGATTAGCGGGCTACGTCAGGGCAAAATTCAGGAGCTTCGCCTCCGACAAGCCCTGCAATTGAGTCGAACGTTAGAGATCACTTTGAGTGTGTTGGTAGCCACTTTTGCGTCTGCCGAATCCGTAGAATTACTGAGGAGAGACGAGCGGAATAGGTCTATTGAAGATACCTCGCTCCATGCACAGCAAAAATCGATTACCCAACCAGTTGATCTACAGCAGATGCGCCTTCAACAAGCTCTTGAGTCCCTCAAACAAGAATATCAACATCTGCACACCCAACTTCAAGATCAGCAAATTCACTTATGGCAAGAGTATCAACGATCTACTCTGCAAGTTCTCGAATCTTTATTGTTGCAATGGCCCACTGTTGCCTATGCTGCCCGTAAAAACCCTGAGGCCCCAGCTATCAAAATCCTGCCATTATTGCAGCCGTTGGATCAGTTATTGGCCTCTTGGGGGATTGTTCCCATCGGTGAAGTCGGGACTGAAATTGCTTATGATCCGCAGTGGCACCAGCTTATGCCTACAGCAGGACAGGCAACTGTCTTGGGAGATCAGGTGCGGGTGCGCTATGTGGGGTATCGCCAAGGGGAACAGCTTTTATATCGGGCAAAAGTATCTTCCATTTGAGGAGTTAACCCTCATAAGTTAATGTTCATCAGCCTTTGAGAGGGGTTGATGAAGACTGATTTGAATCCTTTGAAATATTCCGTATTTTTCCTGATCTGTTTCAATTCTGAACTCGGTATTGTGAGGTTAATTCAAAAAACAAGTCCGAGTTTGCTTAACTGAAACATTTACGAAAGGGGATCGATTCGACATGAGCACTACTACTCTGCAAGGCAACCCAAATCAGACCCTCATGCAAGCCATCGCTAAGGTCTATCAGCGCTATCTTAATGGAGAGATCGAAATCCACAGCTATTCTTCTATGGTGGATGCCCTAATCGAGCTTAATGCTGTAAATTCCCTCTAGAATGCCCACAGACCCTCAATGGCATATTGTTCAAACTGTTAACCCACCTGAATGGCTTTTGGCAGCAATTCAACGGTTAGCGCCTGACTTATCCGGTCACTATATTGCGCAATTGCTGTGGCAACGGGGCGTTCACGATGGTCAGCAGGTTACTGGCTTTTTAGATCCGAATCACTATCAACCGACTAGCCCTGATGTGTTTGGGGCCGAAATGCACAAGGCGATTCAACGCTTGAAAACAGCTTGCGATCGCGACCAAAAAGTAGCCATCTGGGGTGATTTCGACGCCGATGGCATTACCTCTACCGCCGTCCTTTGGGACGGATTGGGCCAATTTTTCTCTCGGAATCACTCCCTCACTTACACTATTCCCAACCGTATTACTGAATCTCATGGCTTGCACTGCTCAGGGCTTGAGCGACTAGCAGCCCAAGGCTATCAACTGATTGTGACCTGCGATACGGGCAGTACCAATCTGACAGAACTGGAATATGCCCAGGCGCTAGGGCTGGATGTGATCGTTACTGATCACCACACCTTACCCTCAGAACGTCCACCCGTGACGGCCATTATTAATCCGCGCTATTTCCCGACAGATCATCCTCTGGCCCATCTCTCTGGGGTAGCAGTTGCCTATAAGCTCGTGGAAGCTTTATATCTGGCGTTGCCCGATGTTCCAGAGCAGCCCTTAGAACATCTGCTGGATTTGGTAGCCATTGGGTTAATTGCCGATTTGGTCGCTCTCAAGGGAGACTGCCGTTATCTTGCCCAACGCGGTATTGAGCAATTGCAACAGCAGCTAACCCGCCGGACCCGCCCAGGGGTGGCCAAGCTGTTAGAACTTTGCAAACGCAATGGCGATCGGCCCACAGATATTTCGTTTGGTTTGGGGCCACGCATTAATGCTGTCAGTCGGATTCATGGCGATGCTAGCTTTTGTGTGGAGTTGCTGACGAGTACTGATCCGATCCGCTGTCAGCAGTTGGCAGAGGAGACCGAACTGGCCAATACCCGCCGCAAATCTCTACAAAAAGATGTCCTCAAACAGGTCACCCGCAAACTGGACAAACTTGATCTGTCGACGACGGCAGTGATTGTCCTCAGTGATCCGCAATGGCCGATAGGCGTCTTGGGGCTAGTGGCAGGCCAGATTGCCCAAACCTACGGACGTCCAACGATTTTGCTGTGTGAAGAAACCGTTGCTCAGCCGGGTGACGTGACATTAGCCCGTGGGTCAGCCCGCTCGGTTAATCAAATTGATCTGTATACCCTAGTGCGGAGTCAGGCTGGTTTGCTCAAGAGTTTTGGTGGTCATCCTTTTGCTGCAGGCTTAAGTTTACCGGTGACCAATATTCCCCTGTTAGTAGAAGCGATTAATCAGCAGGCGCGTCAGCAGCAAGCCATCGCTATGACGACGGTGGTTGCCGACCTAGAGCTGACCCTTGCGGAGTTGGCCAAAGAGGGTGGCAAATGCCTATTTAAAGAATTAAAGCTCCTGGAACCTTGCGGTATGGGGAATCCTGTCCCCAAGTTATTGATTCGAGATTGCTGGTTTGATCAGGTCTGGAATGCAAATATCCGCGATCGCAACGGCAATAAAGTTCAGTACATCAAAACCACGTTCGATATTTGCGATGTGTCCATGGATGCAGGATTTCCAGGGTTGTGGTGGGGCCACTATAAAGATGAAATCCCTGTGGGGCACTGTGATGCCATTGTTGAACTAGATTTCAATGCGTACAAAAAACGCTATGAAGTTCGCTTAATTGCCTTACGGCCAGCAACCACTACTCTCACGAAACAGAGGTCGGCTAACCCTGGCATTGTGGATTGGCGGCAAGGTAAGCAGGAAGCGGCATCTAAAGATGTATTAGTCATGGCGGATCACCCGGAGTCTTGGGCAGAGTTACAAAATTGGGTCAGGCAAGCCCAAGCCGCTAGCAAAACGTTAGCGGTTGCCTATGATGCTGCGGATCCTCCTGACGAGGCAGAGGTCTGGAAACAATGGGTCGGAATTGCCAAGTTTCTAGCTCGGACAGGAGAGGCTGTGTCTTTGTCTCAGCTTCAATCTCTTTTGAATATTGGTCCTGTGGCTTTGCAGACGGGTTTGCAGAGCTTGCAAGTCTTTGGGTTTAAGGTGCAATGCTGGCATGATGTGCTGCAAGTAGAGGTCCAACCCTCCTACAAGGACTGTGATCCTGCGGATCGGCAGCAGGCCATTCAACATTTTTTTGATGCAGTCCGAGAGGAACAGTTTCAACGCCAATACTTCCAAGAGGTATCTGTGGATGTGATGGGGGCGATGGCCAACCACCAATCGATGTTTCAGGAAGAGACGATGCCAACAGCTATGGCATCCCTGAAACCCAATGATGTAACGTGATTTCAGATCAATCGTTGCCAGGAAGCAGAGGTTAACTAGACACATCATGGATCGCAAATCGCTTCAGGTGCTAGGGCTATCCCTTATTTCTGCTCTTGGTTTTTACCCAGCAATACGGGCTGTAGAAGCCAATAAGATTGCTCCTATGGTTGCCTTCCCCGAGGTGGGCATGGTTATTACCCAACCGCAGGATTTTGAGAAAGCAGAAACCTTCTATGGGTTTCAGCAACCTTCAACTGGATCATCGGTGATTTTGTTGGCTATTCCAGGTCCATATCTAAAAGTGATTGCCGGATTCGATCAGAAGGCCCTAGCAGCCAGAGGGATGTCATTAAGGTCTAAACAAAGAGTCAAGGTGAAGGGCCAGACTGCCTTGCTGCTAAATCTATCCCAAAATGCCTATGGCCAAGAATTTTTCAAATGGGTGATGATCTTTGGCGATGAACAACGTACGAAAATGGTGATGGCGACTTTTCCTAAGTCTCATGCCCGGAAATTGAGTGACCCTCTTCGGAAAATGCTGCTCTCTGTCGCACCTGCAAAGACTGCCTCTGCAAAGCTGCCATTTTCTATTCAGGCCGAACAGGGCTTGGCTTCGGTGGACGGGATTGCTATCGGGAATACAGCCTTGTTTACCAAAGATGGGACTATCCCTGCTAAAGCACCTGACGACCCACTATTCGTGGTGGCTCGCTCTTTTGGGGATGTTGTCGTTGGCAATCAGCAGGAGTTTGCCAAACGTCGTCTGTACCAGACTGCTCAGATTGAGGTGGCAACGGTTCAATCCACAACCCCTATCGTGATTGACAATACAAGCGGGTTGGAGATGATCGCTGTTGGCAAAGATCGTAAAACCCAAACTCCTCTGAGGATCTATCAGGTCATGCTGTTCCCGAAACAGGGTGGATACATACTGATGACGGGTGCTGTGGGCGAGGAGCAAGTCGATAGCTATTTGCCAAAATTCCAATCCATGGCCAAAACCTTCAGAAAACGGCCGAAATGATATGGACTTTTTTTGTAGGTAATTGTCTGTTGTAAAGAGCCTCCGGCATCGTTTTTTTCAGGTAGAGGCTGAAGTTCAGCTAAGCTCGCATAGGGACGTCTCCCTAATGCCTGTATTCCTTGATCAATGAC
Source organism: uncultured Acaryochloris sp. (assembly GCA_937941595.1). Classification (GTDB taxonomy): domain Bacteria; phylum Cyanobacteriota; class Cyanobacteriia; order Thermosynechococcales; family Thermosynechococcaceae; genus Acaryochloris. The sequence goes on from CALDHF010000250.1 coordinate 27,425, forward strand.
CTCTGGCTCTATGACCCATAATGCTTCGCATAGTTCATCTTTTAATCCGCTCCTCAATCTAAATTTTGAACCTGCTCTAGAATCACTCGGAGAAAACTTTTATGCTGTAGTAGCTGCGGCTGAGTTCCCGCACCACGTTTTGCGATTTCGCAATGATGATGTCTTAGCTCAAATGGGTCTTAAGGCTGAACAGGTGAGTGACACCGACTTTGTTGAAGTCTTCGGTCAGTTCCAAGGCCGGGAACCCCTACTGGCGTTGGGTTACCACGGCTATCAATTTGGTGACTATAACCCTCGATTGGGAGATGGGCGCGGATTTTTGTATGGACAGGTTCGGGGCACGGATGGCGAGCTTTACGATTTAGGGACGAAGGGATCAGGCACTACGCCCTATTCGCGGAGTGCCGATGGTCGCCTTACCCTCAAGGGTGGGGTCCGGGAAGTCTTGGCTGCCGAAGCCTTGCATTATGCGGGTGTCCGCACGTCTCGGTGCTTGAGTTTGATTGAAACCGGTGAATCTCTGTGGCGAGGGGATGAACCCTCTCCGACTCGTTCATCAGTGATGGTGCGGTTTAGCCGTTCTCATATTCGGTTTGGCACTTTTGAACGTTTACATGCGCTGCAACGTCCTGACTTAATACAAACGCTGTTAGACCATGTCATTGAGTATTACTATCCTCACCTCTGGCAACAGGAGGATGCCTATGCTCGTTTTTATGGGGAGTTGGTTCAACGCACAGCAGCACTGGTGGCTCAATGGATGTCGGTGGGCTTTTGTCATGCCGTGTTGAACACTGACAATATGTCCATTACGGGTGAAAGCTTTGACTATGGTCCCTATGCCTTTATCGAAACCTTTGACCCAAAATTTACGGCGGCCTATTTTGATTATTTTCAGCGCTATAGTTATGGCAATCAGCCGACGATGTGTCACTGGAATCTAGAAATGTTGCAGCGTCCCCTCAGGGCAGTGATTCCCCAAGCTGATTTGGCTGCAGGTCTGGATACGTTTAAGCAGCATTACTACACTCACTATCGTCAGCGGATGTTGCAAAAGCTGGGGTTTCCCGCCTCTGAGGCCAGTGAGGCCGAAGATTTGCTGGTGTTGACGTTGGATTTTTTGACGCGATCGCAAGTGCAGTACCATGCCTTCTTTGCTGAATTACGCTGTCACTTTAATGAAACCTGGCGAGTCGATCCGGGTCATATTCTTAGCGAATCCGACCTGTTGTCTCCACCCGCCTGGCAAGCACAGCTAGACCAATGGCGACAGCTTTATCACCGCTTGCTCCAGCAGTATCCCGCTGAGGAGATGCCAGAGATGGTTCGGCGGTTGCAAACAAACCCGTTAACGGTGATTACCCGGCCCCATATTGAAGCGATCTGGGAGCCGATTATGGTGGAGGATAATTGGCAACCGTTTAATGATTTGCTCCAACAGTTGCGACAGCCATGACCTTGTGAGCCTGAGGCTGACCTCCCCTTAGCTCAAACGCACTAAGCGAATTTCCGTACGCTGGTTTTTGGCATCTGCCGGGGAAATGCCGGGTAAGGGTTGACTAAATCCTTGCCCTTCGGCCTTGATTTGTTGTTTGATGCCTAGCTTTTGCAGATACTGAACCACGACTTGGGCCCGTTTTTGACTGAGGCTTTGGTTAACATTCGCGGGGCCAGTTTTAGACGTATGACCGATCACACGAATTGCCACGGTATCAGGGTTGAATTCTGCAATTTCTTTCGATAATTTGTCGAGGGTTTGTTGACCCGTTGATGTCAATGTGGCGGCTCCTACCCCGAATTTGACCTCGCCTCTGACTTTCAAATTGCCAATACTGGGGGCTGCTTTGATATCGGCGGTGGAGGTTGGCGTGGTTTTGGTGGTCGGCGTTTCGCCCTCTAGCTTTTTGGCAAGTTCAGGATTATCTGCGCGGACAATATCAATGAGTTGTTGGGTATTCTCAGCCGCTTGGGTCACAAACTGAGGATCGTAGAACTGATCTGTGTCCTTGGGTACCTGGGTCAGATTGCCCGAGAGGACTAAAACCGCAGCCGTGGAGGTGATCCGCTGTTTCAGCTTGTCTTGGGTCATCCAGTCTTGGGCTTCTAACGCGGTGAAAAAGTTAATGCCCTTAAGGACTGTGTCTGCTTCTGTAGAAGATAGATCGCCATCTTTAGCAATTTGGTCTTGCATTTGGGCCGTATTGCTAATACTGGATTCGATACGGCGGTAGTAGGCAGCTAATAAAGCTGAAATTTGCTCCGGTTGGGACTCAATCACCTTATCAGAGGCGACCAGCACATCCACAATCGTATTAGGGGCGTCATTGCTGGACAAAACGACGGTATGCCCTTGTTTCCGAGCTTGAGAGACGAAGGGTTCCCAGAGGACTGCGATCGCAACCTTTTCCTGAGTGTTCTGCATGAGTTTCCAGGCTTGAGAGGCGTCCTCCACCTTGATTACCCGGAAATCTGAAAGATTGAAGGCCTCAAATTTGGTATCTAAAACGAGAGCCAGATATTCACTCGGCGTATCGCCAGCATAGACAATGGCATACTCTTTGGACTTGCCCTGCTTGACGAGCTGACTTAGATTCAAGAGGGATTTGAGTTGGGGAAACTGGCGGGTATTCAGTACCACTGCATCTGCCCCCACGGTTCGATCCAGGAGACCCACAATTTTGCCTTGGGGCTTTTGCTTGAGGAACTGATCAAGGGTGGTGACAATAAAGTCTGCTTTGCCTTTACCTAGGGCATCGGCTCGCTGGGACTGATCAAATTCGTCAGCATAGTCCAGACGAATCCCCGGTTCTGCCAGGGCGTCTTGCAAGCCGTCACTGCGGAAGGTACTGTAACCGCTGAAGGTATCCCCCAAAACCTTAAAGGTCCCTTTGCTGCGAGAGGGACCTGAGGGATTATCAGAAGACTGACCCATGAGTCTGGGCAGTAAGTCGGGGGCCGTACTTTGCAATAGCCACAGCCCGCCCGCACTCAAACCAACTGTGAGACCTAAGGACGCTAGAATCGCGACGGTTTTATTCTGAGGCACTGATCCACCCTTAAAAATGCCACAACTAGCAATCCTAGCAATTGTGTATTGCGGACTACTGGGGAGTTAGATAAGAGAAGCAGGTGAAGGGCAAAATCAGCCTAATTAATCTTCATGTTCTTCAAAAGGATCAGCCAATTGCTTAGAAGGAGGACCGAAGGCTGTGTATAGGGAAACCGCAGTGAAGGCAACGGTTACAGCCAAAATGGTTATGATAAGAACTGTTGCAGGGTCAGAAAATTGCATAGTTTTATGAGTATCTTTCCCCTATAATATTACGATAAGTTAAAAAATAGTGTTGTTTGTTGTGAGCCGATAAGCTATGCCAAGACAGACCTGGTGGGGA
>CALDHF010000251.1 GCA_937941595.1 uncultured Acaryochloris sp.
TCCCCAACAGTTAGAGTGGGACCAAAAGCTGTGGTGGGTTCACTTAGAAACCTTGGTAGCGCTAGCCATGGGGTATCGACTCACAGGCCGCGAAGACTGTTGGCAGTGGTACCAAAAGGTCCATGATTATAGCTGGTCTCATTTTGCAGATTCGGATCACGGAGAATGGTTTGGCTACTTAAATCGAGGGGGGCAAGTCCATTTGCAGCTTAAAGGAGGTAAATGGAAAGGCTGTTTCCATGTGCCTAGAGCGTTATACCTTTGTTGGCAACAGTTTGAACAACTCAGCACTCAGGGCTCTACATGACATATGAGCTGATTATCTTTGACTGTGATGGCGTTCTAATCGATAGTGAACTCCTCGCTAACCGTTTTGAGGTAGAGTTCTTGCAGTCATTTGGGATTGAGTATGACCTGAGCGACTACATGTCAGAGTTTGTGGGTCGGAGCAATCTGGATGTATCACAGACGATTGAACAAAGTCACGTGATGACTTTGCCAGAGAACTTTTGGACATTGGCAGAACAACGAACCTTAAAAGTATTTCAAACAGAATTAAAGCCCATATCAGGTGTCTTGGAGTTAATTGCTACAACCCATCAACTTAAGTGTGTGGCCTCTAGTAGTTCGGGTCACCGACTAAAAGCTACCCTTAGCATGGTGAAGCTTTACGACCACTTTACCCCTTACATTTTTAGTTCTGAACAAGTGAGTCGAGGTAAGCCTGCTCCTGATATATTTTTGTTCGCTGCCCAACAAATGCATGTTTCTCCTAAAAATTGCGTCGTTATAGAAGACAGTCCTCATGGTGTTCGTGCAGGTGTAAGGGCGGGTATGACTGTTGTTGGTTTTACGGGGGGGAGTCATATTCGGTCGGGTCATCAGGAGAAGTTGCTGGATGAAGGCGCAACCCAGGTTTTCTCAGATATGGAACAGCTTTCAATTTGGCTCAGCCATGGATCACCGCCGGGTCACACTGATAATGATGATGGCCAATAGCCAAAGTTAAGAATACAGTCTCTCTCAAGATCAGGACTACAAGTACAAGACGAGGAATGATCGGCGATGGGTTTTGCTAAGATTAGTAAGCTCAATATCAGTTCACCACCAGGCAATGGCTTAATTAGCCTTGAGACGATAGGACATGGAAGGAAATTTAGAAATTACCCTGTTAATGGTGATTACTGTTGTTGCAGGGATTTCGGCACAGGTCATTGCTGACTTTCTGAAGGTCCCCAGTATTGTCTTTTTACTTTTATTTGGCGTGGCGATGGGTCCGAGTGGGTTTGGGGTGCTGCATCCCAGCTTACTCGGCAATGGCTTGGAGGTCATGGTGTCTCTATGCGTGGCCCTCATTCTATTTGAAGGTGGGCTGAACTTGCAGTTACGAGAGGTGGAAGAAGTTTCAACCAGTTTGCGCAATTTGGTGACAGTAGGGGCTTTGGTCACTCTATTTGGGGGCGGACTGGCGGCTCATTGGCTGAGTGAATTTCCTTGGCAAATTGCTTTTCTGTATGCTTCTTTGGTGGTGGTAACTGGACCGACGGTGGTTGCTCCTTTGTTAAAACAGGTCAATGCTGATCGGCAGGTCTCAACGCTATTGGAAGGGGAAGGGGTCTTAATCGATCCGGTTGGGGCGATTTTGGCGGTGGTTGTTCTCAATATCGTTTTGCAGGGGAATGCTGATCCATTCACCATTGTCAGTGGTCTGGTTTTACGCTTGGGGATTGGCGGCATTATTGGTGTGGGTGGCGGCTGGCTTTTAGGCATTTTCCTAAAGAAGGCCCGATTTTTGTCGGAGGATTTGAAGAATTTATCGGTTTTGGCCGGATTATGGGGGTTGTTTGGCCTATCTCAGGCGTTAATTAGTGAGTCGGGGTTAATGACGGCAGTAGCTGCGGGCATTATGCTCAAGCTGGCCGCATTACCGGAAGAGCGCTTATTGTTGCGGTTTAAAAACCAACTCAGTATCTTGGCCATTTCGGTGTTATTTATCCTCTTGTCTGCGGATCTGTCGATTGCCAGTATTTTTGCATTGGGTTGGGGCGGCACCCTAACGGTAGCGGCCTTAATGCTGATTGTGCGGCCCCTCAATATTTTAGTTTCGACTTGGTCCAGCGACCTGAATTGGCGGCAGAAAGCCTTTCTTTCTTGGGTAGCACCCAGAGGGATTGTGGCAGCTTCGGTGGCATCTTTATTTGCGATTTCTCTCACTAAGCAGGGTATCAATGGTGGGGATGCAATTAAGGCACTTGTATTTTTAACAATTATTTTGACAGTTTGTGTACAGGGACTCACGGCTCGTTGGATCGCAGGCTGGTTGCGAGTGCGTTCGGACGAAGCCAGAGGCGCGATGATTGTTGGCTGTAATCCTTTTGGGAGAACGGTGGCCCACCTGATCAGAAGCCGAGGGGAGGATGTGGTCATGATTGATGCCAATCCTGAGTATTGTAAGCAGGCTAAAGCTGAAAATCTGACGGTTTATCGAACCAGCGCTCTCAATATGGATGCGTTGGATAACATTGGGGTGGCTTCAGTCGGAACCTTTTTAACAGCAACCAGTAATTCCGAAGTTAATTCGGTGCTAGCACAGCGAGTGATGGAAGAGTTTCGTCCGCCTCGGGTATTAGCGGTGTACCCCGATCAGGCTCCTGAAATATCCGTGGCTGAACCCGCTGAGAAGTTAGCCAGTCCAGAAGTAAAACGAGCGTTTTCTTCCCAAATTTCGATCAAGGAGTGGAGTCAGTATTTGAGTCTGAATGAGGTCAAGATTACAGACACGGTGTTGGATGTGGATGAGAATAAGTTCAAGCGGCAGCGTGATCACCTCCAAGCTCTGATTAATGCGGGAACAGTGATTCCATTGTTGATTCAACGCCAAGATCAGCTTCGTATTGCTAAAGCAGATGAGGAATGGCAACCTTGCGATCGCATCACGTATGGCCTCCACATTCCCAAACCCAAATTTGGCTCCACCATCCCCACAGAAGTCATTCAAACCCCTTCTTGAAATACCTTATGCAGCTCTCGAAACGGTAAGTTTTGTACCCGAATATCGATGATGTTGGTGTTGATATTTCTGTCTATGAAGACAATTGTTGATGTTCAGCTTCTCCCAAAAGAAGCATGATACAAATAGATTTGGACTCATTTCTGCTGGTATGGCCATCCCTTTGACTGACTCTGCCTCAAGTTCTTCTTTCGATCAAAGTAGAGAATTGCATAGCCTTCATACACCCCCCTCACCCAGCATGGATGAACAGCCCGTTTTTAATCACAACATTGATTTGACAGTGGTTAACGAAAAGTTTGAGCAGGCCGCAGCCGTAGAACTCGTGAATTGGGCTGCGGATACCTTTGCAGACGGGTTAGTGATGAGTACCAGTTTTGGTATCCAAGCTGCGGTAATGCTGCATTTGGTAACGCAAGTGGTTCCTAATATTCCCGTTATTTGGGTGGATACGGGCTATCTGCCAGCCCAGACCTATTTGTTCGCAGAAGAGCTAACGCAACGCTTATCTCTAAACCTCCGGGTCTATCAATCTCCCATGAGTCCAGCTCGGATGGAGGCTATATATGGCAAGCTGTGGGAGTTCAATGATGTCAAGGCGTTCAACCAGTATGATCAGATCCGGAAGGTGGAACCGATGCAGCGGGCCTTACAGGATTTACAGGCAACGGCGTGGCTAGCGGGGTTGCGAAGTACACAAACCAATTATCGACAGTCTCTGCGCCGGATTGACATTCAGTCCAATCGCTACAAGGTGCTCCCGATTTTGAGGTGGCATTCTAAAGATATTTATGAGTATCTACAGGCCCATGATTTGCCCTATCATCCATTCTTTGATTTAGGATATACCACGGTCGGAGATTGGCATTCTAGCCGACCGGTGGGAGCGGAGGATGACAATGATCGCAACACCCGCTTTCAGGGACTCAAGGAAGAATGTGGCTTGCATCTTCCCCAAACACCTGAGGAGTCTCAAAGTTTGGATTCAAGTTCGTTATAACGACTAGATAGGGTTGGACGGTCAGCTCAGTTGTTGCACTTGTACTTGTCTCTAGATTCGACTTGAAACTGATCCGCAGAACAGGTAGGGGCCAACCCTTGCCCTCGTCTTTGCCTGGTATGGCCTATTATCCTGGCTCAACCGGCTGATCACCACGAAACAATCGCTGCGATGTTGACTCCCCAGCCTGATTGAGTTGGCGTTTGAGTTGCCAAGACAACCCCACGATTATGCCTAACTCCAAGAGAACTATGGGCAGAGCGCTGCTCAAGGAAATTTTTTCAGCCACAGCTAGAGAAAAAGGGGTCAGCAAAACGAAGGGGTTACCTGTTTGAGGTGTATCGAGACCAAAAAGTACTAACAAGAAGGTAGGGAGAATCAAGGGGACTAATAACGTTCCGGTTGTCCATAGATTTCGATTGGAGAGGGGCTGCAGCAAGACCACCTGATTCAATAAGGTCAAAATCAGAATCAAGATGGAATTGAATAATAACCCCACGAATCCTTCTCTGAGATTTTGGTGCCCGGAAGTCACCATCCAAGACATGATCAGGATGCCAGCAATACCCAAATTGATGACGATAGCCACCGCCGTTGGACTATTATCGGCCCAAAGTAAATCTTTAGTTCGTTGTCTTTGCCCTCGGGGTGATCGGTTGTTGTTTCGGAATCTGGCCCAATCTTCAAGGGCTTGATGTTGAGGCAACAAGAATACTATCAGCAATAGAAACCAGAGCAGGTGGGCCATTAATACCATCACCAGATTAGTGTCAAACCGACTCTCTGAAGTCAGAACTGAAAAACCCAAATAACAAGTGATGACACAAATCGTCGCCAGATAGCTTTGTTTTTTGCTGAGCAGAGAGCGATGGGGATTGCGAAATCGACGTTGTAGCGGTTGCCAGAGCCACCCTGTCCAAAACCCATAGTTGACCAAGGCAAAGAGCAGCATCAGCAGCCCACTCCTGCCAAATGGGAGATGGAACCACTGCCACCCCAAAATATCGTGATGTTTAAAAGGGATATCTACATATCGATTTTGATCGAA
>CALDHF010000252.1 GCA_937941595.1 uncultured Acaryochloris sp.
ACCTCTGTTTTTATAACATGATTTGAGGGTCATAAGGTATTTTTGCTTAGGGACAACTTAGGACAGCAACCCGTTTATGACAAAGACTTTAGCGAACCCATTCCTGAGTGAATTACCATAGGAACAGTCTTTTTGCCAGCCTCATCCAGCCCCTCACCCCTTTACATAACTTTATGAGTTCAGATTCGCGCCGATACCACATCACCACCTATGGTTGTCAGATGAACAAAGCCGACTCTGAGCGGATGGCAGGGGTTCTGGAAGATATGGGTTATCAATGGTCAGAGGATCCCGATGATGCCAATCTAATTCTCTGTAATACCTGTACGATTCGAGACAATGCTGAGCACAAAGTCTATTCCTATCTGGGACGGCAGGCCAAGCGTAAACATGGACAACCCGATCTAACTTTAGTCGTTGCGGGCTGTGTGGCCCAACAAGAAGGAGATACCCTACTGCGCCGGGTGCCGGAAGTGGATTTGGTGATGGGTCCCCAACATGCCAACCGGCTGCAAGACTTATTAGAACAAGTGGCCAACGGTCAGCAAGTGTTGGCGACGGAACCCATTCAAATTGTCGAGGATATTACCAAGCCACGTCGGGATAGTACTGTCACTGCCTGGGTAAATGTGATCTACGGATGCAATGAGCGCTGTACCTATTGTGTGGTCCCGAACGTTCGCGGAGTAGAGCAATCTCGCACCCCAGAGGTCATTCGGGCCGAAATGGTGCAGCTCGGAGAACAGGGCTTTAAGGAAGTCACCCTCCTGGGGCAAAATATTGACGCTTATGGCCGTGACCTACCGGGAACAACAGCAGAAGGACGGCATCAGCATAACCTGACGGATTTGCTCTACTTTGTCCATGATGTGCCCGGCATTGAGCGGATTCGATTTGCCACGAGTCATCCTCGCTACTTTACGGAGCGTTTGATTCAGGCTTGTTATGAGCTGCCCAAAGTGTGTGAGCATTTCCATATCCCATTTCAGTCTGGGGATAACGATATTCTTAAGGCCATGTCTCGAGGCTATACCCAAGAGAAATATCGTCGCATTATTGATAACATTCGTGCCGTGATGCCAGATGCTTCCATTAGCGCTGACGTGATTGTCGGTTTCCCTGGGGAAACGGAAGAGCAGTTTTTGAACACGTTTAGGTTGGTGGAAGAGATTGAATTCGATCTAGTGAATACAGCAGCTTATTCTCCCCGCCCCAATACCCCTGCAGCCCTGTGGGATAACCAGCTTAGCGAAGCGGTGAAAGCCGATCGGTTGCAGCGCTTGAATCGGTTGGTGGGGGTGAGTGCGGAGTTGCGATCGCAACGCTATGCCAACCGCATCGAAGAAGTCCTCGTAGAAGACCAAAACCCCAAAGACCCCACACAAGTTATGGGTCGCACCCGAGGCAATCGTCTCACGTTCTTCTCCGGCAACATTGAGGAATTGCGGGGCCAGATCGTGGCGGTGCAAGTCACAGAAGTCCGACCTTTTAGCCTGACGGGAAAACCCCTATCAGCTTTGGCAGCCGTTTCTAGCTAGATGAGTTTGCCTATTGCCCTAGCAAATGTCACGAAGTCGGAGAATAGCGCATCCCTGGAAGCTGAGTAACAAAACCCTGTAGTTCTAGCTGCAAGAGCTCACCAGAAACCTCTCCAGCCAGTTTATCCACTGATTGGACAATCAGATCAAAAGGGGCAGAACCATCCCCTGATTGGTGACAGAGTTGATGGACAGCATTCAAGATTTCTGCTTGGATATCTGTCAGTGTGGCAGAACTCTCAGGAGAGGATGCAGGAGTGTCTGGGGGTAGGGGTGGAATGCTTCCCAACTGATCCAATAGTTGACCAATTCCCAAAATGAGCTGAGCACCACGCTGGACTAGCCCCAAACATCCCATGGCCCTAGGATTATCGAGAGAGCCAGGTAACACATAGATATCGCGATTATACTCATTGGCCTGATACGCCGTGATCAACGCCCCTGACTTAGTCGGAGCCTCCATTACCAAAACAGCCCGACACAAACCTGCCACAATCCGATTCCGTCTAGGAAAATGGGCTCGATTAGGCTGAGTGCCTGCCGGATACTCACTCATCACCAGCCCTTGCTCTTGAATCTTGTGATAAAGCCCTTGATTACGGGGAGGATAAATCATATCTACCCCAGTGCCCAGAACAGCAAGGGTCCGGCCTCCGCCTTCCAAACATCCCAAGTGGGCCTGGGTATCCACTCCCTCGGCCATCCCGGACACCACCGTAATTCCCCGCTTAGCCAAAGCATAGGCTATCTTCCGGGTCCATCGCTTCGCATATTCAGATGGGTCACGGGTACCCACCATCGCCACTAGAGGCGTATTACCATAGTTCTCTTCTGGTTGAACTAGCCCTCGATAGTAGAGCAGAGGGGGTGGGTCTGCAACTTCAGCCAGCATCCGCGGATAATGATCCTCCGCCAAACTCCAAAAATCAGGATTGTTCTGTAAGTGCTGAGCCAGGAGTGTAGATGGCTCCACAGATCTCCGATGTTTCTCAATGGTTTTTAGGGTTTGGGCACCAATCCCCTCGACCGCACCTAATACCTGACAGTCCGCATGCCAAGCCTGACTGAGCAGGCCAAAACGCTGTTGCAACCGCTTCAACACAACGGGGCCAATCCCTGAAACTTGAGACCACGCTAACCAATATGCACGCTCTTCCACGTCCTGACAAACACCGTTAAA
>CALDHF010000253.1 GCA_937941595.1 uncultured Acaryochloris sp.
ACCCCTAGACCCACAAAAATAACTTGGGGTTGGAGTTGCTGTAATTGTTGGCAAAAATGATCCAGTTCCTCGCCAGAAATATATCCATTCTGGGTACCGATAATATTTACATCCGGCAGTTTCTGTTGCCACTTTTGGGCCGCTAGGTCAGTGACACCTGGGGCTCCACCATAGAAAAAGAAAGACCAGGGCTGTTGTTGGACAGATTCCTCGATCAGAGAGGCTGCCATTTCAATCCCGGGACAGCGATCGATCTTGCGTCCCCGCAGGCGAAAATGCATGACCACACCCGCCCCATCAGGGATTACGAGATTGGCCTGCTGGATAATATGGGCTAACTCAGGATTTTGGCGAGCTTGCATTGTCATCTCAGCATTGAGCGTGACAACATGGAGTCCTCGCTTTTGAGAAATTTGTGCTGCCAGCCATTGAGGATAGTTTGGCAAAATATCGACTGACAACCCCAATATTGGCAAAGATTGAGGGGCCTCAGACGTTAGCTGCTTTTGCACCAGTTCCATACCCTATCGTTCACATCAGTTTTATGACGGAGTCCTGAGGTTGACACCACAATTACGGTCCTTAATATCTTTCTTGAGCGAGAAAAATGGTGACTGTATTCGTAGGTTACCCAAGGGATTTACTCATCCTGCCATTATCGCTTAACCTTGACCGAGATGGCGTAATCCAGCCGACATCGAACATTGTGCCACCCTATGTTTACCCTAGGGCTATGAGCCTAATTCTGCAAATTAGAGGTATTAATGGAGTTATTGGTCAAAGTCTCCAAAAATATGCAGCAATTAACCGTCAGCTCCAGTCTTGACAATGCCATAATAAAAGTCAAGAAGGCGCTTTGACAGAGCCTATTGTTGTATTTTTTCGCATCTATTCATGGCAGGCCATAGTAAATGGGCAAATATTAAACGCCAAAAAGCGAGAGTTGATGCCAAGAAAGGGAAGGTTTTTGCTCGTTTATCTAGAGCAATCATTGTGGCTGCAAAGCACGGTTCGGCAGATCCTAACGGCAATTTTCAACTCCGATCCGCGATTGATAAAGCCAAAGCAGCGGGCATTCCCAACGACAATATTGACCGGGCCATTGCTAAAGGGTCAGGCCAGCTGGATGCAGATGGTGATCAGTGGGAAGAGATTCTCTATGAAGGCTATGGCGTCGGCGGTGTGGCGTTGCTGATTGAGGCGATGACGGATAATCGCAACCGTACCGCGGCTGATCTCCGAGCTGCCTTCAGTAAATATGGGGGGAATCTCGGTGAAACGGGTTGTGTGGGGTGGATGTTTCAGCAACGAGGCATTATTTCGATTAAGAATCCTCCTGATGAAGAACATCTTTTAGAGTCATTGTTGGATGTGGGGGCTGATGCCTATGAATTTGTGGAAGAGGATGATCAAATCATTGCTGAAGTGAGTACGGAGGTGACGGCCTTAGAAACGATTACTGATGCATTGAAAACCCACAGTTTTCAGGTGATGGACGCAGAGGTTCGTTGGATTGGCGATACGTCGGTTGCGATCGCAGATCCCATACAAGCCAAATCTCTTTTGCAGTTGATGGATGCTCTAGAAGATCTCGATGATGTCCAATCCATAACAGCCAATGTCGAGTTTGATGATAATATTTTGCCTGAAATATCTTAAAAATAGGAATTTTGGATTATATTTGGCCTTTAATGGCTCTGAAAGATATCAGGGTAGAGATATCTCAGTATTCTCTAATCATAATAGGGGCTATTTGGATGTTTGTTCACCATTAAAATACTTCTTCGCAGAACTAGGATTACCCTCTTTGAGATGATGTAAAAGCGAATCGCCTAGATTCAACAAGCAGCACTTGGCTGTTCAGTTCCATGGGCAATCAATTGTGCAGTTTTTGCAGTCAATACAATTTGTCCTGTAGCGTTACGAGTCCAACCTTGTGCTTCAACGATTTCAGGTCGTTGTGGTATTGACTCTTGTTGAAGTTTGATATTTTGTTTGAGGTTCTTATTAGTTACGGACCGATTAGATGAATCTAAGGAAGCTGCGGTTATTACGGCATGGGGTCGCAAATCTTGCCAAATGGCTGGTGCATTTTCTAGCTCATAAGGAGATGGGGGGATTCCGCCTCGACGTTTATAAACAAAGCGACCATCACCTAAGGCTTGGCCTGGACGACATCCTTTGACAATCTTTTTGGGTTGAACGGGGATCCCCTTGAATTCTGATACTTTTAGTTTTGATGTTCGCCCATATTCGCCAACTAATTCTCGATCATCTTCAGAGTCGATAACAATATCACTCATATTAGTTGGCTGAGAACGTTTGGTAAGCCCCAATACTTCTTTGCCAGTAATGGAAGCGTCTACTTTAGGAGCATCAATGATGATGTCACTATTCTCATTGGGGAATGCAATAATCATTGGTGCATCAATGTTTACCTTGCTTCCAATGCCGAGGCCTTCGGCTTTATAGGTGATCTTGCTTTGATCTTTTATTAATAAAAGATTGTCTATATCAATATTTAAATTCCCAAGTTGGTTGTTTATTCCCTTCATCGAAATATAGGCATTGTTTTCAAGGGTTAAATTTTCACCT
>CALDHF010000254.1 GCA_937941595.1 uncultured Acaryochloris sp.
ATTCCAATATCTCTAGAGGATATGCTTCTCTAGTCAACAATTCAGCTAGTGTCCCAATTTATTCGCCACTTGTTTGTGAACCAGGCCCTAAATTTCTAAAACCAGTTGAGCCTGGGGTTTAGGGCACATCGGAGCAGAAAACAACGCTAAGGCTACAATGCCCTGTCAACATAGGTTTCAGGCGATAAATTTTGCACTTTTAAAGGCGCCAAAATCGATATATTCCTTGCTAGGCATGGGTTTTAATGAAATAACTTTTTTGGCTTTATCTAGTCAGCAGCTAAAAGCTCTTCTGACAGGTACTTTTAGGCGTTTAGCTTGCCTCTGACCTGCGTTTAGTCATAGTCAGCTGGTCCAGAGTTGGTCTACTACGCTGCTTAAATTCTTGACATGCAACTAATTTGTTGCATAATAGAGACATGCCCCAAATCGTGGATGTTGATCTCGTGCTCCGAGCGTTAGCAGATCCGATTAGGCGATTGATTCTTGACTTGCTCCTTGACAGGAATGGGCAATCGCTTTTCGATATCTGTGGCCAACTCAGTGAGAACCATAACGTAAGTCTCTCTCGTCAGGCAATCTCAAAGCACCTCAATGTCTTGGAAGCTGCTGGCATCGTTGCTGTCCAGTGGCATGGACGCACGAAGTTTCACTTCCTCGACCCTGCTCCTATCAGGCAAGTTGGTGAGTGCTGGTTTAAAAAGTTTGAGATTCAGGATTCCAAATGAAAATATACGTCACCAGTGTGTTTGTTGAAGATCAAGAACTCGCTCACGACTTCTACACGAAGAAGCTCGGCTTCAATACAAAGCACGATATCCCTCGTTCTTACGGATTTTGTGGAGTGAACTGCTCAATCCCTTTTCCCAACTGTGTTCTGTAGGATATAGAGTCCATGATGGCCAAGAGTGAGGGCATCACGGAAATCACCCGTCTTGTACCCTAAACCATTATTTGCGACACAACCCTCAAGAGCACCTCGACTCAGACCGTCAGCTTCTCTGGCTGATGTGAATTTAGCAAATAGTTCTGCACAAGTTACCGCACAACTATTGGATCCAATCGATTGAGGTCTATAGCTGGTTAGCGTGGCATCAAACTGACCACTCACCATATCTAATTCCATGCGACTGGCAATCCCCTGCACATAGGCTCGATGGGGGTTTGTATCTGTCAACCCAGTGCTGAACTGATACCGTTTGCCTTGATAAATAATCCAAATGCGTAATCGACTCCGATCACGCTCAATGTAAACTCTCATGGTAGTTTCACTCGCAATTCGTTACGGGAAAATTGCGGGAAACTCACAGCCCTTAACGGCCGAAACGGCCTATGCTCGTGGTTGAATTTAAACCAAAATAAGGCTTTTGAGGTTTCCCTCAAAACCCCAAAAGCCTTTCAGTTCTTTAGTTCCCCAACCAATGGGCGATACTGGATTTGAACCAGTGACCTCTTCCGTGTGAAGGAAGCGCGCTACCCCTGTGCTAATCGCCCTTGGGTCAATCAATCTAACATAGTTGCACTATCATGAGCAACCAATAGGTTCAAGTAGTATTTCTGTTGGATACGAGTGCTGGTATGACTTTAAGGATACTTTCATATTTCCCAAGGTTGTTTCAAAGTCGTGACAGAAGAAAGAGAATCATTTCACATCCTCATGCTTGAATGATTGATCTCTAGTCTTATGGATGCTGTGCGACACGTCCCTGATTTTTGCAAGTCTCACCCGTGGTTGGGTATTGCTAATGTTATTGAATCCAAAAGTTACACTACAACCGAAAAATTTAAAGTTTTACAAAAAAGTGTTGGATGATACAGACCCTCTTCCTAGAGTGGAAAGAATCAGTTGGAAATGAGGAGGGCGATCATGATAAATGGTCTACCTATGTTTAAACAAAACGAAAATATTGGACAACAACAGTTCAATATGATGGCCACTCTAAAACGTCGAATGGCAAAAGCAATTACCAAGAAAGATGCTAAGTTACTTCACTTGTTAGTTCATGAGCAAAAACAATTGGAGACAAGATGGCAAAATAGTTCTGCGAGTACCACTAGCAAAAGTAAGTTTGCACTTATTTGGGAGCAATGGGGACATGCCGTGGCTAGTCGTTCTCAAGTGAGTGTTGAACGGATGACAGATAGCAGAGGTCATGAGTGGTGGCATGTTGCGGATCCACGTTCGGGTAAAACCTTTAATGCAGAATCTTTGGATGTGGTGACACATTGGATTGAAGAAAATCGCTTAGGTTAGTGGGCAGGACGTAGCGATTTCCATGTTCCATTTCATAAGTCTGAGATTTTCCAGGCTAGTGTTCTGTATGATCATAGGAAACGAGCAGCTAGCCCCCCTATGAAAGTAGCAGTAACAGGCGCAACTGGTTTTGTCGGCGAACGCCTAGTAGAACGGTTGCAAGAAGCAAATCATCAGATTCTCGCCTTAGTCCGCAGTCCCGATAAAGCTGCAAAACTCTTCCCACAGCACAAATTTCCCAATGTTGAAGTCGTAGGTTACCAACCTCAAACATCAGGAGCCTGGCAAAAAGCTTTGTCTGGTTGTGATGGTGTGGTCAATCTAGCCGGAGAACCCCTGGTGGGGGATCGGTGGACACCTGCTCGCAAAAAAGAAATCATTAACAGTCGAGCCGTAGGTACACAGAAACTGATCGAAGGAATTGCTGCAGCAGAACAAAAGCCCTCTGTTTTGGTCAATGCATCGGCAATTGGCTACTATGGCACGAGTGAAACCGCTGTTTTTGATGAATCCAGTCCGTCAGGGAATGATTTTTTAGCTGACGTTTGCCAAGCCTGGGAAAAGGCTGCACAATCCACTGCTGATACAGGATCGCGGTTAGTTATTTTTCGAATTGGTGTTGTTTTAGGGATGGGTGGGGCCTTAGCTAAAATGCTACCGCCCTTTCAAATGTTTGCAGGTGGCCCCATTGGTACGGGCAATCAATGGTTCTCTTGGATTCACCGAGATGACCTGGTAAATCTGATTTTAGATGCTCTGACAGATAGCAATAAATCTGGTGTGTATAATGCAACAGCTCCCAATCCAGTGCGGATGAATGAGTTGTGCCAAGTGATGGGGAAGGTCTTGAATCGTCCATCTTGGCTTCCGGTTCCTGACTTTGCTTTAGAGCTGTTGTTGGGGGAGGCAGCTCAACTTGTGTTGGAAGGACAAAATGTCCAACCTCAAAAGACTCAAGCCGCAGGATTTCAGTATAAATATGACACGATTGATGCTGCTCTTGAACAAATACTTACCTAATGGGACTTCAACGGATTTTGTTTCTTCATCCTAATTTCCCCGCCCAATTTCGACATTTGGCGGTAGCTTTGGCTGGCAATCCGAAATATCAAGTGGTGTATGGGACTGCCCGCGGAGAAGGTCAAATCCCGGGAGTCCAGAAGATTCTCTACGAACCCTCTCGTAAAGTGCGGCCTGAGACTCACCATTACGTCCGTCCCTTAGAAAGTGCGGTGTTGGAAGGGCAAGCGGTCTATCGGATTGCCCAGCAGCTGCAAGAAAAGGGATTTGTACCCGATGTGGTCTATGCTCATTCTGGCTGGGGACCGGGGTTGTTTGTAAAAGATATTTTTCCAAAAGCGAAGTTCTGCTGTTTTTTTGAATGGTTTTACCATGCCCATGGCACAGATGCCGATTTCGACCCTGAGGATCCGTTAGATGCTGATGCTGAGGCCCGAATTCGGATAAAAAATGCCCCGATTTTATTGGACTTAGCCAGTTGTGACTATGGCCTGTCTCCGACAAAGTGGCAACGCCATCAATTCCCTCCAGAGTTGCACAGCAAAATCAAGGTTCTGCATGATGGGATTGATACTGACTTTTTTCAGCCTCAACCTGAAAGTAAGCTAATTTTGCCGGAGATTGACCTCGACCTTACCCATGTAGATGAGATAGTGACCTATGTGGCTAGAGGCATGGAACCTTATCGTGGATTCCCGCAATTTATGGAGGCTATTGCGCTGTTGCAAGAACAGCGCCCTAACTGCCATGCCGTGATTGTCGGTGCAGATCGGGTTGCCTATGGCAAAAACTTGCCGGATGGACAGACCTACAAGCAGCTCATGCTAGAAAAGCTGCCCTTAGATCTTGCTCGCGTCCACTTTACGGGGCGATTGCCCTATAGCCAGTATCTAAAGGTGTTGCAGGCTTCATCTGTTCATGTGTATCTGACGCGTCCCTTTGTCTTGTCTTGGTCTATGTTGGAGGCTATGTCCGCAGGTTGTTTGCTGGTTGCTTCTGATACGGCTCCTGTGTTGGAAGTGATTAAAGAGGGCCATAATGGTTTGCTGGTGGACTTTTTCTCGCCGCAACAGGTTTGCGATCGCATCCAAGAAGCCCTCGATCACCCCAACGGTCTGGCAGAGCTACGAGCCAATGCCCGCAAAACCATCCAATCCACCTATGACCTCTCCAAACTGCTCCCCCAACATCTAGCATGGTTAACCCAAGCAGGTCGTTAGATATACCTCGGCGTTAGGGACCAGGACATCCTTCAAAATCTACTTCCTTCAAAATCTACTTCAACTGCAGGTATTTAACCATTCTGCCGCAACGAACATCGTCTTTTATCTAGATATAGGGAAGATCTCAGGAAAAACTCATACCCCTCCCTTTTAATAAGTCTGTGGATATCCGTTCTAGATGTTCTTTCGCTCTCTGAGCCAAACCTTTATGTATAACAGGTACATCCTGTACTCAAGTTACAATCTCTCTGATGATTGACTTGAAGCTGCAAAAAATAGATAAACATGGCATAGTGCCCATGAATGACCATTCATTACAAATCCATTGTTGACCGCTATGACGTATTTAGAATCTGCAGTAGAGTTTTACAGTCAAGTCGCTGAAACCCCTGAAGTGGGGTTATGCTGTGTCCAAAGTACTCCTCTGCAACTGCCAGGACTAGTCGTCCCCCCTCAAATGCAGGAAATGAATTATGGGTGTGGCACCACAGTGCACCCCACTGAGTTGTCTGGAGATCCAACCGTCCTTTATGTCGGTGTGGGTGGTGGCTTAGAAGCTCTACAGTTTTCCTATTTTTGCCGTCGTTCGGGGGGTGTGATCGCCGTTGATCCAGTCGCAGAAATGCGTCAGGCGGCAGCTCGCAACCTAGATATAGCAGCCCAAGAGAATGAATGGTTCGACCCCACCTTCGTGACCCTGATTGAAGGCGATGCTTTTTCCCTTCCTGTCCCTGACAATTCCGTGGATGTGGTAGCCCAGAATTGCCTGTTCAATATCTTTGAACCCGAAGATTTGTCCCGAGCCTTGCAAGAAACCTTTCGAGTGCTCAAGCCTGGTGGTCGTTTAGTCATGAGTGATCCCATTTCAACTCGGCCTATTCCCGAGCATTTGCAGCAAGATGATCGGCTCCGGGCCATGTGCCTATCTGGGGCACTCACCTATGAGCAATATGTCCAACGCATTATTCATGCTGGATTTGGTCAGATCGAGATTCGGGCTCGTCGTCCCTACCGACTTCTCGATCAACAAAACTACAATCTGGATCAGAATTTGCTCCTAGAAAGTCTTGATTCTGTCTCCTTCAAAGTTGATATTGCGGACGATGGTGCCTGTGTCTTTACAGGCAAAATGGCGGTCTATACTGGACCTGATGAATATTTTGATGACCAGGCAGGTCACATCTTAAGCCTAGGCATTCCCTTAGCGGTCTGTGATAAAACGGCTGCCAAATTGGCCAAGGCTCATCCCCAAGCCATGATGGTGACCGATTCAACTTGGCACTATGACGGGGGAGGGTGTTGCTAGTGAGAGCCCTCCTCTTGTCGTTGTCGATCAAGCTGTCATGACCTTATCTGTAAATACCGCTTTGACTCCTTTTAAGCAGAAGCTAGCTATACCCCTAACCAAGCAACCGATTACCGTCCTGCAAATTAATTTAGGGCGACGGTGTAACCTGGCCTGTAGCCACTGTCATGTAGAAGCTAGCCCCCAGCGCACAGAAGAATTAACACCTGACATTTGTGACCAGTTAATTGAGCTGATTCACCGCTTTCCCCAGATTGAAACGGTGGATTTAACGGGGGGAGCACCGGAGATGAACTACGGGTTTCGCCCCTTAGTAGAAGCAGCACGTGCCCACAACAAAGAAGTAATAGTTCGCTCCAACTTAACGATTTATTTTGAGTCAGGGTTTACGGATTTACCCGACTACTTTGCTCGGCATCAGCTACGAGTCGTGGCCTCTTTGCCCTGTTATCTGGAACAGAATGTCGACAAAATGCGGGGAGATGGCGTCTTTGACAGCTCCATTAAGGCGCTACAGCAGCTGAATCAATTGGGCTATGGCTCTGATCCCAATCTAGTGTTGGACCTGGTCTATAATCCTCCAGTACCCGTCACTACGGACTTTGCTCTAGCCCCTGATCAGCAGCCCTTAGAACTGGCTTATAAAACCCATTTAGGGGAACAGTTCGGGATAACCTTTAATCACCTGTTTGCAATCACCAATTTGCCGATTGGTCGCACCAAGTTTCATCTACAGCATCGCCAACTTCATCAGCCCTACCTGCAATTTTTAGAAGGTCACTTTAACGCCTCTACCCTTGAGCATTTAATGTGTCGAAATGAATT